>DAOUCW010000185.1:0-8117 GCA_034431695.1 Anaerolineae bacterium
CAAAAGCTTTTCCGGCAAGATGGTATTCAGGGTGACGCCCCGTCTTGCCCCCGGAAGGGAGAAAAGCAGCTTAATCCGTTCGTAAAAACTGGCCCGACCCCGAAGCCTCTTCAATGCCTGAGTGGTGGATGAGCCCGGTCATATACTTTACGCAACCGGAGCCCAAGTCTGCGCCTCTTATATCCTGTCCTCCTTCCGGAGCGCTCGCTGGCGAAGCTTCCCGGTAAAGATACTTGCGACGTTCGGGTGCATGCTGACCTCCTGGTAACATTATCATTTGGCGGCAGCACAGCACCCGGTAACATTTTACGTGAATGAACGCGCGTGATTGACTTGCCCCCGATTTTGTGGTATCCTCCTTTAAAAGGAGGGGCATATGGGGGAGAAAGTTCTCGTTTGCGTGGCCTGGCCTTACTGCAATGGCGACCTCCACGTTGGGCACATAGCGGGGGCTTACCTTCCCGCCGATATATTCGCCCGTTACAACCGCTTGAAAGGAAGGGAAGTCCTCATGGTTTCCGGCTCCGATACCCACGGCACTCCCATAGCCGTCAAAGCAGAACAGGAAGGCATAACCCCAAGGGAGGTGGTGGATTTCTACCACCCCAGGTTCATTGAGACCTTCCAGCGCCTCGGCATAACCTTTGACATTTTCACCGAAACCGATACCGAGAACCACTGGCGCATCACCCAGGAGATGTTCCTGAAACTCCTGGAAAAGGGCTATATTTTCAAGGACTGGATGCAGGCCCTCTACTGCCCCTCCTGCAAGAGGTTCCTGGCCGACCGCTACGTGGAAGGCACGTGTCCCTACTGCGGTTACCCAGGGGCCAGGGGAGACCAGTGCGAAGCCTGCGGCCGAACCCTCGACGCCATTGAGCTCATAAATCCAAGGTGCAAGCTCTGCGGCGGAATCCCCGAGGTCAGAGCCACAGAACACTTCTTCCTGGATCTGCCCAAGCTCAATGAACCCCTGCTCAGGTGGGCCGAGGACGATAAAGAGCACTGGCGCCCCAACGTCCTCAACCCGACCCTCGCAACTCTGAGGAGCGGAGAGCTTCGCCCCAGACCCATCACCAGGGACATTGAGTGGGGGATACCCGTCCCCGTTGAAGGCTATGAGCACAAGAGAATTTACGTCTGGTTTGACGCCGTAATTGGCTACTGGGCGGCTACAATCGAATGGGCGAACATCGTGGGGAGACCGGAGGCGTGGAGGGATTGGTGGCAGGACCCGTCGGTCCGCAGCTACTATTTCATCGGCAAAGACAACATCCCATTCCACACGATAATCTGGCCCGGCATGCTGATAGGCTACGGCGGCCTCAACCTGCCCTACGATGTGCCCGCCAACGAGTATCTTACGGTGGAGAGGAAGAAGCTCTCCAAGAGCCGCCGCTGGGTGATTGAAATCCCGGACTTCCTCTCCCGCTACGACCCCGATCCCCTCCGCTACACCCTCACGGTGAATGCTCCGGAGACCGGCGATTCCGATTTCTCCTGGGAGGAATTCCTGAGGTGCAACAACAACGAATTAGTGGCCACCTGGGGCAATCTGTGCTACCGCCTGCTGGTCTTCGCCCACCGCTACTTTGACGGCAGGGTGCCGGAACCCGGGGAACTCGGCGCCAGGGAGCAGGAAATCCTCCGGTCCGTGGAGGAGGGGTTCCAGAAAGTGGGACAACTCCTGGATGCATGCCGGTTCAGGGCAGCCCTGAACGAAACGATGGCCCTCGCTCAGATAGTGAACCGATACCTCAACGAGAAAGAACCCTGGAAAGTGGTGAAGGAAGACAGGGCTTCCGCTGCTACAGCCATCTACACGGGCTTAAGAGCTGTTGAGTCCCTGAAAATCCTCTTCTACCCCTTCATTCCTTTCTCGAGCCAGGAGATACACCGCATGCTGGGCCACGATGACGACATCCTGGGCAGGCAATACGTTGAGACCGTGCAGGAAGAGCGCAAATCCCACCTCATCCTCCGCTACGATTTCAGCGGAGTCAGGCTCCGGTGGGAACCGGGGAAGCTGGAGCCCGGCCGCCCTCTCGGCGAACCCCGCATTCCTTTCAGGAAGCTTGAAGAGAAAATAGTGGAAGAAGAACTCAACAGGATGATGGCCCTGGCCGGTGAGGCGTCTTAAAAGCAGATTCTGGCTCATCTTGTTAGCTGCCTTCACCCTCAGATTGCTTCCCCTCCGGTGGCATTCCTTCCACCCCGACGAAGCCCTCTATTCCTGGTGGGCTGTTCAGATCGCCCGTGGGGAAGACCCTCTTTTGCTCTCAGCGTGGGTTGATAAGCCGCCCCTGTATTTATACATCCTGGCTGCTTCCTTCAGGCTCTTCGGAACCTCGGAATTTTCCGCCCGGTTCACCGGAGTCTTTGCCGGAACCATATCGGTAGCCCTGACGTGGGCATGGCTGAAGTCCCTCTACGGCGAGAGGGTCGCGGCCATCGGGTCCATCCTCATGGCATTCCTGCCTTTCCCGGTCCTCTTCTCCCCAACCGCCCTGACCGATCCCTGGCTGTCCATGCTGTCCACAGGATCAATGTGGATGGCCTGCTCCGGAAGGAAGCCCTCCCTCACCGCTTTCCTGGCTGGCTTCTTTGCAGGCCTTGCGGTGGGGACAAAGCAGCAGGGCCTCTTGTTCATTCCCCTTTCCCTCCTCCTGACTTACTGGCGGCGCAGGGAGGAGAAAGCCCCAATCCTTTCCTGGCTCCTGGGCTTCTCAATACCCTTCGCTTTGGTTGAGTGGTGGGATGCCTTGCGGTGGGCAACCCGCCCGAGCTTCTGGGAACGCAGCCTTGTAACCTACGGCGGGCTCAGGCCTGTCCCCTGGTCTGAACTCGGCTTGAGGTTTGTGAAGTGGCTGGAGCTTTTAAGCTGGACAGCAGGAGGGCCGGTTCCCGCCGCAATCCTCACCTTCTCCCCTTTCCTGAACAGGAGCTTGAAGGTTAACAGGTTTGACCTGGCTCTCGCTGGCTTCGCAGGGGGCTTGTTCCTCCTGCACTGGCTCCTGAGCTTCCAGACGTGGGACCGCTACATCCTGCCGCTGGCACCTTTCCTGGCGGCGCTGTGGGCACGTGGGCTCGCCGCGCCCGGCGGGCAACGGTGGAAAACAATCGCCGTAACCGCAGTCCTGCTCTTCAGCCTGTTTGCCCTGAGGCCCAATGGCCTTCCGATTGGGAGCAATTACAGCCTATACGATGGAGTTGAAAGCTTAGCTCTCTACCTCCGGGAACATGCGGGCTCATCCGCGACCATTTACCACCGCTACCTCGGCTGGCACCTTCACTTTTACCTCGGCAGGGAAGAAGAAGTCCGCTGGTATCCGTCACCCGATGAACTGGTGAAGGACCTGAAAGTTAACGGTCGGGGGGAAAAACTTCTGGCTTTAACTCCCTTTGAGGATGAAGAGCCCCTGCTCCGGGCTCTTGAGCAAGCCGGATATCTTCCGGAAAAGCTGGCGGAATTCCCCCGGCCGCGGGGTGGGGCCTTTAAGGTTTACAGGTTAAGGGGCCGGGAGGTTCCGAGTTATTGACAAAGCTTCAGTTGGCAGTATAATTAACATTGGAGTTGCCGCAGAGGGCGTGCAATTTGGCCTGAGGAGGATAAGGCTATGGAGAAACTTACGGGAACCGATGCCGTTAAGAGGGGGCTTGCTCAGATGCTCAAGGGCGGGGTGATAATGGACGTGGTCACCCCTGAGCAGGCGAAGATAGCCGAAGACGCTGGCGCCTGCGCGGTGATGGCCCTGGAGAGAGTCCCGGCCGATATAAGGGCGCAGGGGGGAGTTGCCCGCATGGCCGATCCGGAGCACATCATAAAAATAATGGACGCCGTAACCATACCGGTCATGGCCAAATGCCGGATAGGGCACTTCGTGGAGGCCCAGATTCTGGAAGCAATCGGGGTTGATTTCATTGACGAAAGCGAGGTCCTGACCCCGGCGGATGAGGAGCACCACATAGATAAGCGCAAATTCAAGGTGCCTTTCGTTTGCGGCTGCCGGAACCTGGGCGAAGCTCTCCGCCGCATAGCCGAAGGCGCCGCCATGATAAGGACAAAAGGGGAGGCCGGGACCGGAAATGTGGTGGAGGCGGTGCGCCACATGAGAGCCGTGTGGGATGAGATCCGCCGCCTCCAGAACATGCCGGAAGAGGAGCTCATGGCAGCTGCCAAGGAGATGGGAGCTCCATACGAACTGGTGAAGGAAGTCGCCCGCCTGGGGAGGCTTCCCGTGGTCAACTTTGCCGCCGGTGGCATAGCCACCCCGGCCGATGCTGCGCTGATGATGCAGCTTGGAGCTGATGGCGTTTTCGTGGGAAGCGGCATCTTCAAGTCCGAGAATCCGCCCAAGAGGGCAAGGGCTATTGTGGAAGCCGTGACCCACTACAATGATCCCGACATTCTGGCCAGGATCTCCAGGGATCTGGGCGAACCGATGCCCGGCATCCTCATAAGCGCTATCCCGGCAGAGCAGAGAATGGCCCAGCGGGGGTGGTAGAATGCCACGCCGAAGCTACAGGTTCAGGATAGGAGTTCTCGCCCTTCAGGGCGATTTCCGGGAGCACATTGAAATGCTGAAGACCCTCGGGGTGGAAGCCGTTGAAGTGCGCCTCCCCCACCACCTCAACGGTCTTGATGGGATAATAATACCGGGTGGGGAGAGCACTTCAATAGGCAAGATCGGGGAGAGGTATGGGCTGCTGGACCCCCTGAGAGAATGGGCTCTTCAGGGCAAGCCCATGTGGGGGACATGCGCCGGCATGATCCTCATGGCGAAAGACGTGGGTATGGACCAGCCCATCCTGGGGGTTATGGATATCACGGTGATAAGGAATGCCTTTGGCCGCCAGAAGGACAGCTTTGAGGTTGACCTTAAAATCCCAGCCCTGGACGAGGTCAGCACCCGCCGGGAAAGGGGCAAGCCTTTCCGGGCCATCTTCATCCGGGCTCCCCTCATCCAATCCGTTGGGCCGGGAGTTGAGGTCCTGGCAACCCTGGATGATGGCTCGATCGTGGCGGCAAGGCAGAAGAACCTGCTGGCTACAGCATTCCATCCCGAACTGACAGATGATACTCGCTTTCACCGATATTTCCTGGAGATAGTTCGCGGAACTAAGTGATAGGGCCTTTAAGCACCCCGCTGGATTTATGGCTGATATGGAGCCTGGAAGGTAAGGGCAAAGGTTTTGGCATGGCTCCGGAAAGGTCCGGGGCCTGGCGGCGAGCCGTCTTATCCCTGACCTGTCTGCCCCTGGCCGAGGAAAGCCTCGCCACCTACGTGATGAGGGGAAGAGCCAGGGGCTTCATCCAGACAAGAAGAGATTACGGGCGAGAAGGGGTTGAGGTAATCTACCTCGCTCCTGCCCCAAACTGTGACGGGTTTTCAACCGCCATTCTGGAAGCGCTTGTGAACTACGCCTCCTGGCGCCTCGGAAGCCTGGGGGTAAAGAGGCTTTTCATTGACGTCCCTGAAGGCGAAGAGGCCTTTTTCCGCCAATCGGGCTT
Organism: Anaerolineae bacterium; assembly: GCA_034431695.1. Lineage (GTDB taxonomy): Bacteria > Chloroflexota > Anaerolineae > SpSt-600 > SpSt-600 > SpSt-600. The sequence continues at coordinate 5,513 of DAOUCW010000185.1, forward strand.
TTCCGTCTACGCCCGTGAATTCCTCCATCCAGTGCTTTCATTGCCCGGGGGCTTGCCAGAGCCGGGAGACTGGCAGCCCTGCGGCGCAGAGGAAAGGCTCAACGTGGAGAAAATATGCCAGTCCGTAACGCCGACTGCGGTCCGTCAGATGGAAGGGAGTTTTCCCGGCAAAAAGCCCAGCTTCCTCCACCGGCTCATGGTGGAGAGGAAAGAAATGGCCCTCAAAAGAGGGACTGAAGCTGTGGCTTTCCTCCTGACATGGAAAGAAGGTGGGAGCAGGTGGATGAAGCTATTTATAGATCCGGCCCATCGGAAGCACAGCCCCACGATAGTGGGGATGGCTCTGGCCTGGGCCAGTGCCAATTTCCCTCCTCCCTTCACCTTCAGGGTGAGGAGCTACGATGAGGCACTGGCAAGAGGCCTTGAAGAATGGGGTTTAACACCCCAGAGGAGCCTTTCCATCATGGCCAGGGATACCCTGGCCGTGGGGAAGGTGCTCCTGCGGCAAATTCCGGCAATATCCTGATAAGGAGGTTGAAGTAGAAAGATGGAGCACGCTGAGGAGATCACTGAACTCAAAGTGAGGCCGATTGAAATAAGAGACGACCTGGATGCCCTGCTGGCGGTCCTTCCTCCTCACATTGAAGAGGCCCTCAGGCGCATAAACCGGGGGCACGAGCTCCTGGAAGTGGTGATGGACCTCGGGAGACCTCCGGAAGCTCGCTTCGTCAACGGAGAGGTCATCCTGAGCGAGAAGGAGGTCACCCAGGAGGATATTGATTACGTGGTATCCAGGATAAGCGAGTTCGGGGAGGATAACAGGGCAGGGATAGAGCGAACTCTCCACCGCATTTCGGCCATAAGGAACAGGAAGGGGAAGATCGTTGGGCTGACCTGCCGGGTGGGGAGGGCCGTCTACGGCACCGTTGACATAATAAGGGACATCGTGGAGTCGGGCAAGAGCATACTGCTTCTCGGAAAGCCCGGCGTGGGCAAGACTACGATGCTCCGGGAGGTGGCCCGCATACTGGCGGAAAAGAAGAGGGTGGTGATCGTTGACACATCCAACGAAATCGGTGGGGACGGCGATATCCCTCACCCCGCCATCGGAAGGGCCCGCCGCATGCAGGTCCCAACGCCTTCCCTCCAGCACGAGGTGATGATTGAAGCGGTGGAGAACCACATGCCCGAGGTCATCATCATAGACGAGATAGGGAGGGAACTGGAGGCTCAGGCCGCCCGAACCATAGCGGAGAGGGGAGTCCAGCTCGTTGCTACCGCCCACGGCGAAACCCTTGACAACCTGATGATGAACCCAACCCTGGCCGACCTGGTGGGCGGGATCGAGAGTGTGACCCTTTCCGATGAGGAGGCTCGCCGCAGGGGAACCCAGAAGACGGTCCTGGAGCGCAGGGCTCCCCCGACTTTTGATGTGGTGATTGAGATAAAGGACTGGAACCGCCTGGCCATCCACCACGATGTGGCTGCGGCGGTGGATGCCATCCTGAGGGGACACCCCATCCCTGCCGAGATCCGCTACCGGACGGAGGACGGGAGAGTGTTCCGGGAAAGGGCCACGATCCCGCCTCCTTCCCTGGAGAGGGCCCCCTTTCTGCCAAGGGTCCAGCAGGTCAGGGAAATGGCTTCAATCAAGGGGTTCCTTTACGGGGTTGGGGAGAACAAGGTGAGGCAGGCGGCGCGCAAGCTTCAGGTTCCCTTCATTATAGTGAAGGACCTGAACCAGAGCGATGTCTTCCTCACCCTCAAGAGCTTCTACCGGAAGCGGCCGCAGCCCGTGGTGGAGGCCGAGAGGAGGGGCATACCGGTCTACGTCCTTCGCTCCAATACCGTGGCCCAGATAGAGGAATGCCTGGCCGATATCTTTGAGCTCGGGCATCAGTCTTCCGATCCCCTCGCCCTGGCCATAAGGGAGGCGGAGGAAGCGATAAAAAAAGTGCTTAGCGGAGTTCCGATGGTGGAACTCAGCCCCCAGAGCGCTCCAATCCGCCGCCAGCAACACCTGATGGCAGCCCAGGCCAATCTGGCCTCCTACAGCGTGGGCAAGGAGCCTTACCGCCGGGTGAGGATCTACCGTGAAGATTGAGGTAGCATGCTCCGGCAAGCATGTTGCCCCTTGCCCCCTCAGAGGGGAGCAAGGGGATTTGCTTTTTCCGGCGAAGCAGGCATAATCTTCCGAAGGGAAAAGGCATGACTCCGGTGAGGGCCAGGGCTTTCTTCGCCAGATTGAAGGGGAAAGAGTTCAGGGTGATCTTGGGGGCTTTTATCTTCCTGGCCCTGCTCTACAGCTGGGTCAACCCGATCTTAGAGTCCCCTGATGCCATCTGGCACTTTGAATACATCCTCCACCTGGCCCAGGGGAAAGGCTTTCCCCGCTACGAGGGCGAGCCTCTTCCGATGCAGCAGGAGGCAAGCCAGCCTCCTCTCTATTACCTCCTCAGCATGCCCATGAAGGGGGATTTTCCCACCTCTTACTGGCCCGAAGGGGCCCTGGTGGAGGACGCGCGCTCCGGGAAGATACACCATCAAAGTGGGCTTATACTTCCTTGAGACCATGGAGAGGCTCACTGTTGCAGGCCCCGAAGGG
>DAOUCW010000186.1:0-1651 GCA_034431695.1 Anaerolineae bacterium
GGAGAGGCAGTGGCCTCCGGGGTTGACGCCTCCCGGGCCTGCGGTAAGAGGGGCATCTTTCCCGGGCGGGAGAGGGCCATCATGCCGGCCAGTCCGCAGAGGACGGACGCGCCGCAGAGGATGACCAGCGCTACAATGGCAAACGGCATCCAGTTGAGGCGAGATGGCTGCTCTCTTTCCATCGGTTCATCTCTTCCTGAGGGAGAGACCCGGAGGGTCCCCGGGCGCTTCGGTTTACTCTTTCTGCAACCTGGTCAGGCTGCGGGTCCACCGTTCCAGATTTCCGGCCAGGATGGTGGAGAAGAAGGCGCCGATAGCGAGCAGGAGCAGGCCACCTGCGGAGATCCAGAAGCCACTGCCGGGGGCGATGGACATCTGCACACCGAAGAACGCCGCCGTCCCGCCCAGGAAGGCCTGGACGATGATCAGGAAGAAGATGCTCAGGACCCACGCCAGGGCCAGCAGTGCTCCGTGCCATCCGCCGAACATTCGGGCAGGCCGTCGGGCCCGTCCGACTGCCACCAGGCTTATCACCTCCATGACAACCAGCAGGAGGAGGACCAGGAGCAGGAGCCACATCGCCAGGGAGAAGAAGCTCAGGGCGATGCCTCCCAGGACGGCTCCCGGGATGCCCAGTTGGGCCAGATAGATGCCGGCTGCCAGGGTCAACAGGGCGATGGATATTCCGTTCCAGTCACCGGAGAGCTGGCCGACGTCCTTGATCCAGGGGATGAATTCCTTCAGTGGTTCCAGCAATGCTTTTGAGACCTCAACCCGGAGGCTGAGCCAGGGGAGGAGGAAGCCCAGGAGGGCGAAGATGGCGCCTAACAGGCTGATGATGATACCGGCGATTTCCGTTCCACCTCTGGCGATATCGGGGACGCTGGCCCAGGCTTTCCCTTCGGCGGCCTCCTCCCGGCTGATGCCGGGGAGCCGGAGCGCTCCCAGCCCCATGGCGTAGAGGAGGATCCACCACGCCACCAGCAGGCCGGGGATTATGAGGCAGGTCAGGCCAACGCATACACCGGTGAACGTTTGCATTTCAACCCTCCCGGAGAGAAAAGGTAGCTTTGCCTTTAACCTTCAAAGGTTCATTTGCCGCGCCTGTGGCGGAACTTTGTGACTACCTTACCCTTCTTCGCCCGGTGCGATTGCGACGGAGAGCCGGGTTACACCTCCTGCCAGGAGTTTAATCTCAATCCCACCATGGTCCGATTGCGACTCCACCATAAACTTCCCCGCAGCTCAGCTCGAAGGGAACCTCCCTGTATTCCCCTGGCTTCGGAGGGGGCTCGGGAGTCTCAGGAGGAGGGCTCGGATTCGGCCCGGGCCCCGGACCCCCAGGAGGAACAGGCGTCCCCTGTGAAGGAGGCTGCGTCGGAATTATTACCGTCGCCGTCTCGGTGACCTCAATGCAGCCGGGTTCCCCCGGAGGGCATGGCTGGCCCTGGGCGCTCCCCCAGGAGAGGAGAAGGGCGAACGCGATGAGGGCAAAGGAGGCTAAGATCAGAGCAAGCCTTCTATCCTCCCTCATTCCTTCCCCTCCTCAAGCTCAATTACTCTCTCTCTTTCTGCCTTCCACCTTCCTGTTTCTTCATCGTAGAGCATGACGGTGGCAGCGGCAGTGGGGGGACGCTCAATGTATTCGGGG
>DAOUCW010000187.1:0-10211 GCA_034431695.1 Anaerolineae bacterium
GGCCTGGAGCCCACCCTGCCCCTGCTCTTCACTGCCGTCCTGGAGGGAAGGCTCGCCCAGGACCGGCTCCTTGAGCTCGTCTTCCGGAACCCCGCCCGCATCTTCGGGATAGAAACCCCGGAAGCGTTCCTGGAACTGGAAATCGGCCCACGGCGCATTATCTCTTCCGCCGAACTTAAGACTCGCTGCGGGTGGACCCCCTTTGAGGGCATGGAAGTCAGGGCCACCGTGAGGAGAGTTTTCATCCGGGAAAAGAAAGTTTACGAGGACGGCCAGGTCCTCGCTCAGCCTGGCTCAGGCAGACCACTAAATTACAGGAGGTGATGGAAAATGAAGAAGGCAAAAATCAGGAATCCGGTCCCGGCTGACAAAAAGGACAACGGCTTCTACGGCCAGGACATAATCTCGGTGAAGCAGTTTGACCGGCCAAAACTTGATTACATCTTCGGGGTCGCCAGGGAAATGCGGACCCTGGTTGAGCGCTTCGGTTCGGCGGACCTTCTCCAGGGCAAAGTGCTGGTCAACCTCTTCTATGAACCGAGCACCAGGACCAGCTCATCCTTCGCGGCAGCCATGCTCAGGCTCGGAGGCAAAGTCATATCCATAAACGAAGTCCGATACTCCTCGGTGATCAAGGGCGAATCCCTCCCCGATACCATCCGCACACTGGAATGTTATGCCGATGTGATCGTCCTCAGGCATCCGGAGGTGGGGGCTGCTGCCCTGGCGGCCCAATACGCCTCCAAGCCCATCATCAACGCAGGCGATGGAATCGGCGAGCATCCAACCCAGGCCCTGCTGGACCTCTTCACGATCCAGGAAGAACTCGGGCAGGTGGATGGCCTGCGGGTGGCCATGGTGGGCGATCTCAAGTATGGGCGCACGGTCCATTCCCTCACGCGCCTCCTCTGTCTGTATGACGTGAAATTTGACTTCGTCTCCCCTTCTGCCCTGCGCATGCCCGAGGAAATCCTTCAGGAAGTGCGCGAGCATGGCCTCCCCTACACGGAAACCGAGGATATAAACGATGTCATCTCCGAAGCTGACGTCCTCTATGTGACCAGGGTCCAGAGGGAGCGCTTTGAGGATCCGGAAGAATACGAACGCCTGAAGGATTTCTACATCATCACCCCACAGCTTATGGCTAAGGCCAAAGAGAGGATGATCCTCATGCACCCCTTCCCGCGGGTATACGAGATAAGCTACGAAGTGGATTCGGACCCGCGAGCTGCTTACTTCCGTCAGATTCAGAACGGCTTATACATCCGGATGGCACTGCTGGCTGCCGTCCTGGGCAAAGCGTAAGCCTGTTACGTCTGCATAACCTTGGGGAGAGTGAAGGAGAAAGTGGAACCGCACCCGGGGGCGCTTTCAACCCATATCCTGCCCCCGTGTGCTTCCACTATTAATTTGCAGAAATAGAGGCCGAGCCCAAGTCCGCTGGCTCGGGCCGCTTCTTTCGTCTCAATCCGGTAGAACTTCTCAAAAATTTTCCTCTGGAGGGGGATCGGTATCCCATACCCTTCATCCCTGACCGAGACCTTGACTTCATCCCCCTCGGATTCAACTTTCACCGTTATGAGGGAGCCTGAGGGGGAATACTTTACGGCGTTGTCCAGGAGATTGCTCAGGGTAATTTCCACCATCTTTTCGTCGGCCAGGGCCAGGGAAGGCCCCTCCGGTCCCTCAAAGGAGAAGCGGTGGGTCCCTCCTTCAGCAAATCTATCCACGATCTCTCTGGCCAATCTGGCCACATCCAGGCTCACGAGGTTCAGCCGGATCTTCCCCCTTTCAAAGTTGACCATTTCCTGAAGCTTCCGCACAGCTTCGGTGAGCTTATCAGTAAGCCCCACCAGTTCATCCAGGGTCTCCTTGCGCCTCCTGCCCTCCCTGTAGAGGTAAAGGCCTGTGGAAAGACGGGTCACAAGCCTGCCTATCTCGTGGACCAGGAAGATAGTGATCACGTCCTGAACCTTCTCAAGCTCTTTCTCCCTGGACAGATCCCATATTGCCACGGCCGCTTTCTCCGGGGAGATGGGTATGACTACTTCTCTCACCGGAACGAGGTGGCCATCCCTGGCCTTCACGTGGGTCTCATGCACGGCCAGATCTTCCGCCCAGCCGGCCCTCACAGCCAGGGGCACGGTTTCATCGGGGTAGAGGGAACGGCAATTCTGCCCCACTATATCCCCCCTGGCGAAGCCGGTCAGAGCACACAACTTTTCATCCAGATCCAGTATTCCGCCACTTTTATCTACCAGATAGAAGCCATCGGCGGCTGAACCAAGCAATTTTATGAATTTCCCCTGTATTTCCTCCAGCTTGCCGTTGAGGAAGAGCCAGGCCGTCCTGGCCCCTATGTGGTGGAGAGGAAGGGTTAATTCGGGAGTTTTTCCCTCCGGCGCAAGGAAGACACCCCAGACTTTGCCAACAAACTCTATCGGGAGGACTTCAAATCCTCTGAAATATCCTCTGAGGCCGATTATTGCTTCGGGCTCCACCGGATGCGCCGGAGCCAGGAAAGCCAGGATTTCGGCCAGGTAGGGATTGAAAGCCGGAGTCATGGCTATGGCAGGCCCTTCTTCAGGCCCGGAAACAAAGAGGGAAAGGCAGCAGGGAGTTCCCGTCAGTCCGAATTTTCTCGTTATAGCCTCAAAGCTTTTCCGGGCGAGCTCCTCGAAGGAAACCCCTGCCACTAATTCGCCGAAGTCTTTCAAAAACTCCATTTCAAGGTTTGTTTTCTCCAGTTCCTCCTGGAGAGCCACCCTTTCCCATACGGCTGCTACCTGAGCCGAGAAGGCCTTCAGAAGGCCCATTTCAGCTTCCGAAAAGCCCCGCTGTTCCCGCCTCCACACCCCAATCCACCCGAGCTTCTCTCCCCTGAGGTAAAAGGAAGCAGCCATGAAGGCCTTCATCCCGCGGGAATCACTGAATGCGCCCGGCCTCTCAAGTTGCGGAATCATGACCTCATCCTGCCGGGAGCAAATTTCAACCTCCCACTTTGGCGGTGGAACAATGCTCTCAGAACCGGCCCAGTAACTGGCAATGGCACCGCTTCCTTTCCCTTTCAGTATCCTTACCGCGCAGGCATCGGCATCCATGAGGGTTCTTATAACGCCGGCGGTATAACTCAGCAGCTCTTCGCCCCTCAGGCCGGAAGCCAACAGCTTCCCGATCACACTGTAAGCTTCAAGGAGGGCCTCCTTCTCCATCGCTTGCGAATGGTAGGTCCTGACGTTGTGGATTATGGCCGCAAAATAAGGGGCAAGGCCCTCAAGGAAGCGAAGGTCCTCCTCATTGAAGGCATCAGGGTAGAGGCTGTCCATCTCAAGAGAGCCTATTAATTTCCCCTGATGCAAAAGAGGAACTCCGACGAAGGAGCGGAACAGGACACCAGCAAGCTCCGCTGGCTTCTCTTCCAGGGCCTGGTAGTCCCTTATGAGGATGGACCGACGGTCCCGGGCGATGATCCCGCTGAGACCTTCCCCAAGATCGTATTTGTGACCTTCCCTTATCCCCGTCCCCGAGACCTTGTGAGCCACCATTTTCCGTTCTCTTTCATCCCAAAGGCATATCTCCACGAGGCGGACCTTCGGGTAGAGGAGCCTGAGGCTTCCCACCAGGCTCTCCAAGACCGAATCCAGGTGGTAGGGGTTGGCCAGCATGCGGGAGAGGATCTCCTGGGCAGAGGTGAGTTCCCTGACCTGGCGGCGCAGCGTTCGCCTGTAATCTTCTTTTTCCAGGAAGAGGCCGATCTGGGTGGCCAGAAGATCCAGGTTCATGAGTTCAACCCGGTAATAAGGTTCGCCCCCCTCCTTTTCCCCACAGGCTATGAAGCCGACCAGTCTCTCCCTCGCCCTCAGCGGGACCAGCACCCGGAACCCCAGTTCTGCGCCCAGGTTTGAATCGGGCGGGAGCAGCAGAGCGGATTGGCTTGAAACCAGCAAGCCCACGATGGGAGCATCCTTCGGGATGGAATCCTCCCCCCAGCCCGATGGGTCAAACCGCGCTATGGCCTGCCATTTACCCAGGGCCTCGTCCACAAGGTAAAAATAAACCTTCCGGCACTTCAGCCAATCGGCCAGCCCCTGGCATATCTTCTCTGCCAGCCGGGGAAGATCCGCCTCCTCCCGGAGAAATTCGTGCAGGGAATAGAAGCTGAAGAAGTGCTCAGAAGCCCCTCTCCTGAGGAAAATGATTTCATAGCGGTAAATCAACCAGAGGATGAAGGCGAGCAGGGTTGCATAGAAAAGGAGCAGGGGCAGGAAACTTCTGTTCTTGAGGAAAACTATGCCTGCCGGAAGCGCCAGGATGGAGCCAATTATCAGGATGATCAGGCGGTGGCGCCAGCTTATCGTTGCAGAGGCCAGCGGCGGAGCTGCTTCGCTGAGCTTATCCCTGCCGCCGTGCATGCCTGCTTCATTCCTTTTCTTCTTCCTCTTCCTGAGGTGGCGGCGCCGATGCGTTGATCACATCCTCAATGGGGTAAGCGAACATTATGCGGGTTGTCTGGCGGAAGCCCATTTTCTTCCAGAAGCCGGTCTCTCCTGGAACAGTCACAGCGAGGGAAGTAGCACCCCTTTCCTTGAATCTTTTGGCTATTGCGTGGACCAGGGCCTTGCCTATCCCCCTGCCCTGGTATTCGGGATCAACGGAGGCTATGTGGATTATGGCTCTTGAGCCATCGTAAACCCCTCTTATGAATCCAACCACCTTGAAGTCTTCCTCCGCCACTAAGAACTCGGCCGCGGGGCACTGGCTTACCCTTATCATGGCTTCAGGACCGTCCAGCTCCGGGTGGCCATATTGCTGGTTCGCCTTGAGGATCTCCACGAGTCTCGGGGCATCGGCCGGGACAAAATTTCTTATCCGCATCGGCTGGCCTCCTCTATTGAGGGTGTTTTCTAAATTATACCATCCCAAAGTTCACCAGAGCAAGGTTCGGCGCATTGCGGCCAGGTGCTCAAAGGGCCCGGCAATTTGACTGCCCGCCTGTTTTGTGATAAAGTTCTAACTACCTGAACGCAGGAGGGCAGCCGTGAGTGAGCCTTTGATCTTTGAACTGAGTTCGCCTGGCCGCAGGGCCTTTACCCTGCCCCCCCTGGACGTTCCCCCCTCAGACCTGCCCACAGAATACCTGAGGGACGAACTACCATTACCCGAAGTCTCCGAAGTTGATGTGGTGCGCCACTACCTGCGTCTCTCCCAGCTCAACTACGCCGTGGACAAGGGCTTCTACCCCCTGGGAAGCTGCACCATGAAATATAACCCCAAAGTGAACGAGGAAGCTGCTTCCCTTCCGGGGTTCACCCGCATCCACCCCTATCAGGACGAATCCACGGTCCAGGGGGCCCTGAAACTCATGTATGAACTCCAGGAATACCTCAAAGAAATCGGAGGTTTTGCCGGCGTCAGCCTGCAGCCGGCGGCCGGAGCCCACGGAGAATTCAGCGGCGTCCTGATGATGAGGGCCTACCACTGGGCCAGGGGAGATACGAAACGCCACAAAGTCCTGATACCCGACTCCGCCCACGGGACCAATCCCGCCTCATCGGCAATGAGCGGGTGCACCGTCGTGGAGATAAAATCCGATGAGAGAGGGAACATTGACCTTGAGGAACTCAAGCGCCACTGCGATGAAACCCTCATCGGGTTAATGCTGACCAACCCCAACACCCTTGGCCTCTTTGAAGAGCATATCCTGGAGGTGGCCAGGGTTGTCCACGAGGCCGGAGGCCTCCTCTACGGCGACGGCGCAAACCTCAACGCCATGGTGGGGATAACGAAACCCGGAGACCTGGGCTTTGACGTCCTCCACTTCAACCTCCACAAGACCTTCTCCACCCCCCACGGAGGCGGTGGACCGGGCTCGGGGCCGGTGGGAGCTTCGGAGAAACTGGTGGATTTCCTCCCGGGCCCCATAGTGGCCAAGGAGGGCGATAAATACAGGCTCGTCTGGCCCCCGAAGTCCATCGGCCGGGTCAAATCCTTCTACGGAAACTTCCTGGTCTTCATCAAGGCCTACGTCTACATCCGGATGTTAGGGGCTGAAGGGCTGAAAGAGGTAGCCGAAACCGCTGTGCTGAACGCCAACTACCTGAGGGTCCGCCTCAAGGAAGTCTACCCCCTGCCTTACGACCGCCTCTGCAAGCATGAATTCGTCCTGTCCGGCAGGCTCCCCGATGCTCCAGGCGTCCGCACCCTGGACATCGCCAAGCGGCTCATAGACTACGGCTTCCATCCCCCCACAATCTATTTCCCCCTCATAGTCCCCGAAGCTCTCATGATTGAGCCAACCGAGACCGAAAGCAAGGAAACCCTGGACGCCTTCGTGGATGCCCTGCTCAGGATCGCTCAGGAAGCCAGGGAGAATCCCGAACTTCTGCACCAGGCTCCTCACACTGCTCCGGTCCGCAGGCTCGACGAGGTGAGGGCAGCCCGCCAGCCCAAACTCCGCTGGACAGGCTGAGCCTAAATCAGGCCGAAGAGGTGGACGGCCGCAACCAGAACCACCAGGATGAGGAAGCGGCGCACCCACACCGCTCCCCATTCCACGCTGAAGCGGGTTGCCACCCATGCCCCTACCATGCTCCCCAGGGCCAGGACCAGGCCTGACTTCCATTCAACCTGATTGTTTCCGGCGAAGATGAGGAGGGCAGCCAGGGTGTAGATGAAGACAATGGCCATCTTCACGGCATTCGCCCTCACCAGGTCGTAACCAACGCCCAGCACCAGCCCGGCCAGGAGGAAGAACCCGACCCCTGCCTGGATGAACCCTCCGTAGACTCCGATGGCGAAGAAGATGAGGAATTCTTTCCACCGGGGCTTCTTCTCAATTTTCTGGATTTTCCCCTTTATCCACTGCTCCGGCTTCAGGAGGATTGACGCCAGCATCAGCAGCATCGCCAGGCCTATGACCTTGCGCATCAAATCCTCGGGCACGCTGACGGCTATCTGGGCCCCTGCGATGGCTCCCAGAGTAGCTGGCAGGCCGAGGTAGAGAGAGCCCTTAACGTCCAGGATTTTCTGCCTCCTGAACTCGCCGGAACTGGTCAGGCACTGAAGGAGGATTGACACCCTGTTGGTCCCGTTGGCCACGTTGGCAGGGAGGCCTGCCAGCATGAGGGCCGGGAGCGAAATCAGGGAACCACTCCCGGCTATGGTATTGACGAACCCCGCCGCAAAACCCGCTGCCGTCAGGAGCAAGAAAGTGCTCAGGCTCATCCTCCCCTCCGCAGTCCAGAAGCTCGCAGCAATTTTACCCTCAAACGATTAATTTTCCAACTTAGCTCCATCCCCGCTGCACAGACGAATTGGAGGGACCGTTCGCCAAAAGCGTGCAAATTCGTGCGTCCCATTTTGGTAAAAACGGAAAGGCGTGGTAAAATAAATTTCCCTGAAAGTAGAGGAGGCGCCTTAATGGCCAAGAAGCCGGAGTTTTTCAGGAAACTGCTGGAAGAAGAGCGGGAAAAGTTGCTCAGGGAGCTTGAAGCTCTCAGGGCCCAGAAGGTTTCCGGGGTTGTGAGCCACACCAACCACATGGCCGACGTCGCTACCGATGCCTTTGACCAGGCCCGCGGCCAGTCCCTGGAAAGGAGACTGGAGAAGCTGCTCCAGGAAGTGGAGTATGCCCTCTCCAAGTTCGAAAAGGGGACCTACGGGATATGCGAGAATTGCGGCCAGCCCATTGAGGAGACACGCCTGGAAACCCTGCCTCAAGCCCTATACTGCCTGGAATGCCAGTATCGGCGCGAGCTGAATCCCAGGAGGGGTTGATGGCGGCATCCCGCCGCTGGGTCACGCCCGTAACCGCTCTGGTGGTCCTGGGGCTCGATCAGCTCTCAAAGAGCCTCGTGAGGGCTTACATACCCCCTGGGTCCTCATGGGCTCCACTGAAGGCGCTGGAGAAATTCTTCTCCTTCACCCACGTCACTAACCGGGGCATGGCCTTCGGCTTACTGCCCAAGTGGGGCGATTACCTCCTATACGTGGGCATCCTCGTGGTCTTCTTGCTCCTGCTGTATAATTACCGCCTGAAGGAAGCCTCACCATTCCTTTACCTCTGCTTCGGCCTGCAGCTTGGCGGTGCCCTGGGCAACCTTGTGGACCGGATCCGCTACGGTTATGTGACGGATTTCCTGGACTTCAAATTCTGGCCCGTGTTCAACGTGGCCGATAGTTCCATAACCATCGGAACCGTCCTCCTGGCCATTTATTTCCTCCGCGAGAGGGGATGAAGGGAGGAGTTAAGCATGAAGGTTACAGCGAGGGTTTACGCAACCCTGAAGCGCTACCTGCCCGAGGAACAGGCCAACAACGACGTGGAATTTGAGCTTCCCGCAGGAACCACCGTGAGGGAACTCATAGAAAATTTCCTGAAAATACCCCCCGAAGCCGTGAAAGTCGTCTTCGTCAACGGTAAGCACGCCGATATGGACCAGGTCCTCAATGACGGCGACAGAGTGGGGGTTTTCCCTCCGGTGGCCGGGGGATAGCGGTGTTTCCCGGGCTGAACCGTCAGCGCCGGGATCGGGCAAAGTAGAGGATGCGCAGGAGAACTGTGAGGTTGGTCAGGAAGGCCAGCGCCAGCAGGACTTCCAGCCCTATCCCCAGAATCCCGCCGATCATTACCAGCAACAGCCTGAAATCCCGGCTGGCTAACTTTGAGAATAGCGGGAGATCATCTTCAGTGTTTAAGGAAGCTTCGGCTTTTGCCCAGGAGTAACTCACCATCAGGCTCCCCACCAGGGCTGCAAGGCCTGCAATCCATGTTAGCGAGCCTCCCCTATCCATAGCAACCCAGCAGGTCATCCCCAGGATTATGGCCGCATCAGCGTAGCGATCCAGCACCGCGTCAAAGAAGGCCCCGAAGGGGGATGCCATCCCTTTGAGCCTGGCCAGGTCACCATCAACCCCATCCACCACCGAGGCCACCTGGGCCAGGATCCCTCCCAGGACGCTCTGCCCCTTCAGGAAAGCGAGTCCTGAGCCAATCCCTGCGAGAAAGCTCAAGAAGCTTACGGAATTTGGGGTAAGTGGTGTTGGAGCGAGAAGGCGAGCCAGTGGCCTTGAGAATCTCCGGTTCAAATATCGGGAAACGAACCCTTCGGGCATTTTGAACCTCCCTGGAAAGCCTGATTTCCGCCCGCCTAAGGTCCTCGGGGGTGTCCACATCCATCCAGAAGCATCCGCTGACATCGCAGGCTTTGAGGCCGGAGCCTGCTTCTATAAGGTAATTGATGGCATCGCTGAATTCGCAGTCCCCCTTCTCGGCCAGGACCTGTTTTATGGCCGTGAAGATTTCCTCCGTCAGGATGAAGAGGCCTGTGTCAACGGCATTGAACTGCTTCAGGTCTTTTCCCGCGGCCCTTATTTCCCCCTTCTCGTCCACAAGCACCTTCGTGGCTTCCTCCACAATCCAGGGTCCAGGATCGTAGTCCACAGCCAGGAAATTCCCAGTGGAATTGCTCTGCCGGAGGGCTTCCATTATCAGCTCCGGGCTGAAGAGGTGGTCGGCCATGGCCAGGATGAAAGGGCATTTGCGGATGTATTTCTGCCCGGCGAGAAGGGATAGGGCATTCCCCCTCTCGTATTCAGGATTATGGGCCAGGACGATCCTGGCCCTGTAAGGGGCTTCCCCTCTCACGTATTCGCTTATCCTCCAGGCCTTGTATCCGGTCACAATCAATATGTCCCTGACCCCAGCCCTCTCCAGGGCTTCAACGGTGTAATCAAGCATGGGTTTGCCACAAACTTTGATCAGGGGTTTGGGCTGGAAGAAAGTCATGGGGGCTAAACGCCCGCCATCCCCTGCTGCCAGGATTACCGCCTGCATCTTGCTCCCTCCCTCGTGGAATAAAAAAGGCAAAATGAACCACACCCTGGTGGTTCTTTCAAGGGAGGGACAATACCTCAGAGATGCGGAGAGGCCGTCCCTCTTCCTACGCCTACGGGGTTAGCTGTCGGGTTCGGGTTGGAAGAGTAACCCTACCTGCTTGCGCAGGATTCACCCCAATCCCTCCGGCTCCGGAGGGAAAAACCTGGTTCCCCCGCTTCCCTCATCGGGAATTCGGCGTGCAGAATAATTTTACAGGACAATCGGCCCTGTGGCAAGCCGGCAAGCTGATTGCTTGGCTTTTACTCCGGGGTATGGTAAAATTGAAAGAGAAAGCCAGCCCAAAGGAGGGGGAGGATGTTTGACAAGGAGGCCC
>DAOUCW010000188.1:0-2575 GCA_034431695.1 Anaerolineae bacterium
GTGATCGGCTTGCGCCACTGGAGCTTGCCCGGAATCACCTCCCCGGCGGGGGATGTGGTGGTGTGGGCTCCGGTGGGGGTGGCGCTGGAGCGCTGTATGCCCGTGTTCATGTAGGCTTCGTTGTTGAGGCAGATGTAGACGATCTTGTGGCCTCGCTCGAAAGCCCCCGAAATCCACTGCAGTCCGATATCGTAGGTGGCACCATCCCCGCCGAAAACCAGGAACTTGATGTTCCGGTCGGGGATCTTGCCCTTGCGGACCAGGACCCTGTAGGCGGCTTCGGCGCCGGCGGCGGTGGTGGCAGCATTCTCAAAGGCGTTGTGGATCCAGGGAACGCGCCAGGCAGTGTTGGGATACATTGAGGTTGCAATTTCCAGGCAGCCGGTGGCAGTGGCGATCACCACCGGCTCATCAATGGCGCTGAGGACCTGCCGCACGATTATCCCTTCGGCGCAACCGGCGCAGAGCCTGTGGCCGGGGGCGAATTTCTCCGGTTTGCTCGCCAGTTCCTTCAGGTTTATCCTTGTTTCTACCGCCATCTCATTCCCTCCTTTTGCTTATTCCCTCAGCCCGAGGTAACCAACTCTCTGGCGGACCTCCCCCGTTTCGGCGATGCGGAGCAGTTCCCTGACCATCCCTTCAATCTCAGCGGGGGTGATGTCGCGGCCGCCGAGGCCGAAGATGTAGTCAACGATCTGAGGCCCCTTGCCGTTGCCGTAAGTGTAGAAGGAGGCGCAGAGGTCCAGGAAAAGGGGACCGCATCCTTCAATGGAACCAAAAGCTATGGAGCGGTCCATGACACCGATCACTTTAACGTGCCGGAGGGCTTCCACGATCTCCTTGCCGGGGAAAGGCCTGTAGAGTCTGGGCTTCAGGAGGCCAACCCTGATCCCTTCCTGGCGGAGCTTCCGAACCACGGTTCGGGCTGTCCCGGCTGTAGAGGCCAGGACCACGATGGCCACCTCGGCGTCGTCCAGCTCATAAGTGGAGAAGAGGTCGTAATACCGGCCGGAAAGGTCCCCGTATTCTCTGCCTATCTCCTTCACCACCTTCGGGACCCTGGTCATGGCATCGGTCTGCTGGCGTTTGAATTCAAAGTAGTAATCGTAGAAAGCCCAGGCCCCGAAGGTCTTGGGTTCGTCTACGTCCAGCAGGGAGTAAAGGGGCTTGTATTCCCCAACAAACTCCTTGACGGCTTTATCCTCCAGGATCTCCACCCTCTCCACCCCGTGTCCGGTTATGAAGCCATCCTGCATGGACATAACCGGCAGGAGGATATCGGGGTGCTCGGCGATGCGGACGGCCTGGATGGTGTTGTCGTAAGCTTCCTGCGGGTTCTCGGCGAAGATTTGAATCCAGCCGGAATCCCTCGCTCCCATGGAGTCGGAGTGGTCGCAGTGGATGTTGAGGGGAGCAGAGAGGGCCCTGTTGACCACACTCATGACTATGGGCAGGCGCATTGAGGCCGCAATGTAGAGGGTTTCCCACATGAGGGCGAGGCCGTTGGCAGCGGTGGCTGTCATCACCCTTGCCCCGGCAGCGGAGGCTCCTATGCAGGCGCTCATGGCGGCGTGTTCCGACTCCACCGGGATGAATTCGGTGTCAACCAGACCATCGGCCACGAACTGGGAGAAGGTCTGGACGATTTCGGTCTGAGGGGTGATGGGGTAAGCAGCCACCACATCGGGTTCTATCTGACGCATGGCTTCGGCTACAGCCTTGGCTCCATCAAGGGCTTTGACCAGGTGCCTGGCCATCTCACACCTCCCCTACCATCTGGATGACCTTACCGGGCTTGCCGGTCACGGCGTGGGCTTCCACCTTGACCGGGCACTCGTGGGCGCAGATGCCGCAACCTTTGCAGTGGTCGTAATCAAAGCCCTGGACCTTCCCATCCCTGACTATGACTGCCGAATCGGGGCAGTAAACCCAGCAGATCATGCAGTGGGTGCACTTTTCTTCATCCCGGACGGGGCGCTGGCTTCGCCAGGTTCCGGTTATGTATTCGGCGGAGCTTCCCGGCTCCAGCACAACTGCCCCTATGGGTAGTTCCTTCCATCCCTTGAGTTCGGACATTTTAGCCCTCCTTTACGGACTCGTAAGCTTCTTTTATGGCCTGGACATTGGCCTGGACCACATCATCCGTGACTTTTGCCCCGAGCCTTTCTTTCGTCAGACGGATTACGCTTTCCAGGGAGACGAGGCCGGTGGCTTTGACCAGGGCCCCCAGCATCGGGGTGTTGGGGATGTTGCGGCCGAAGTGCTTGATGGCGATCTGGGAGGCGTCAACGGTGAAGACCCTGACGGGCTTGCCCACAAGGCCCAGCTTCTCCCTGGCCTCCTCAGGGGAAAGGCTCGTGTTCAGGACAATTATTCCGTTATCCTTCAGGCCATCGGCCACGTTCACAAGGCCGATGAGGGTCGGATCCACAACCACGACGATGTCGGGGGAGGTTATCTGGGAGTGGATTTCAATGGGGGAGTCGCTTATGCGGGTATATGCTTTGATGGGAGCACCCATCCTTTCGGGGCCGTAATCGGGAAAGGCCTGGAAGTATTTCCCTTCGTCCATAGC
>DAOUCW010000189.1:0-12138 GCA_034431695.1 Anaerolineae bacterium
CTTAGGAACTGTTCCAGCGACTGGCACTTTCATTCACCTGGTGGACGATCGCGTTCTGGAGACCCTTTTAGCTCCTTATAAAACGCAATTGTTTTACCTGGGTCGGGTTTACGGTTCCACCCCCAAGTTGCCTCTCTGGTTCAAGCATTTTGCCAGCGGCCCGGATGGCGCGGGGGAGGCTTATCATTTGGGAATTTTCGGGAAGACCGGATCCGGAAAATCGGTGTTGGCCAAGATGATCCTTCTGGCCTACGCCCGCTACCCTCGGATGGCCTTGCTGGTTCTTGATCCCCAAGGAGAATTCGCGAAAGACTTGCGGGGAGAGCCTACCGGGGAATTCCGACTCCCAATGAATAAAGTGCTGGAACGACTGCGCAAACCGGTCAAAGTCATCGGAGTGCGCAACTTGGTTCTGGACCGATGGGACCTCTTTGCGCAGATTCTCTATGAATCCCCCTTCTTTGAGCAACTGAGCGTTCCCAAAGGAGAAAACCGCGACCTGGCATGCAGAACTCTGACTGACCAACTAGAGCAGAAAAAGGTTCGCCTGTCCGATCTGCATACTCGTGAAGCTTTTGACACCGCCTGGAGACTCCTGGGGGATGAACAAGTCCAGAAGGTATTTTATCGCTCCGAAGAATCGCGAAAGCGATTCCAATCTATGTATCAGAGTGCCAATCCCGATGAATTCTATACCCGATACTGGAAACCTGTCGCCTGGCTGTTCCGGGAAGACAGGAAAGATGCTCAGAAGGTAAATGCATTTCTCTACCAGTTGCTTATACCGCAGGAAGGGATTCGGCCCTTGCTGGTGATAGACCTTTCAGCGGGGCAAGTCAAGCAGATAGGCGATCAACTATCTGATCTTCCACTGTTCAGGAATCAAGGTAAAACCGAAGAGCAGGAACCCGTGATCTTCTGGACAGAAACAGTCCAGGCTCTGGTGATCAAACGGGTGCTGGATGGCATTCGGCAAGCTGCGGAGGAGGCATATCGGGAAAACCAGAGTTTGAACACCCTTGTTCTGATAGATGAAGCTCACCGACTGGCTCCGCGGGAAGACCCCGAAAATCAAGAAATGAAAGCCATTCGGGATTTGTTGATAGATGCGGCCCGCACAACCCGTAAATATGGCGTGGGCTGGATGTTTATCAGCCAGACCCTCTCCAGTTTGCACCGAGGAATTGTAGAGCAATTACGCATATTCTTTTTCGGGTTTGGTCTAGGAATGGGGCAAGAATTCCGGGCACTAAGCGAACTGGTCGGTGGGCGTGGCAAAGCCCTGGACCTATACCAGTCATTCCGCGACCCTCATTCAGCTTTTGACCCAGCCTCCAAGGAGTATTCTTTTATGACCTTTGGTCCAGTTTCCCCCCTTTCTTTTGGTGGAACTCCCCTTTTCTTTAACGCTTTTAACACTGTAAAGGAATTCCTGGAAGCAAACGGCTGGATAGATGTCTTATCAATTTGAAGCTGTGGGGGATTACCAGATAGAGGGGAACGAGCCGAAACACCGCTGAGAGTTTATGGACAACAAACCATAGGTGGGCTTTTTTATTGCCTGTATCCCCATACATCGTCCGATAATACTCCTTTTGGACGGGCAAAGCTTTATTGCTTAAACCCGCCACGTATGGTAAAATTTTTCAAAACCATCCGGGAGGATTCACCATGGCCCGCACAGTTAAAGTTTTGCTTTTAGTTCTGATCCTCCTCATCCTGGCCGGCGCCGGATATCTGGCTCAGAAGCTCACCATGATCGGGTGGAATTCAGTGGTGGATTACAAAAGCCAGTATCTGGCCCAGCTCCCCAGAGGAAGCAGCTCCGAACCCCTCGCCCTCAGGGTTGTCCTCATCGTTGTGGATGGTTTGCGCCTGGATGTCTCCCGCAAGCTCCCCAACCTGAACGAACTCCGCAAGGAAGGGGCTGACCTGGCGGTTAAAGCCGGGCAGCCTTCCCTTTCCTACCCGAGCTGGACGGTCATCACTTCCGGTGCCTGGCAGGAAGTCAGCGGAGTAACCACAAACTGGTATAAGGGCCCGGTCCAGGCCGATAATCTCTTCAAGGTGGCTAAAGATTCCGGCTTGCCCTCAGTGGCAGTGGGGTCGCCTGGATGGAAGAAGCTCTTCGGCCCTTACCTCACGGAGGCTCTGACGGTGGAAGAGCCACCGGAAGAGGCTCCCCCCGAGGATTGGGCTAAAGTGGACGAGGAAACTTACCGCCTCGCTTCGGAGGCCCTGGACAAATACAGTTCCGGCTTAATCCTCATCCACTTCGTGGGGACTGATGCCATAGCCCACAATTACGGAGGGGCAAGCAGGGAACTCCTGGACGAAGCCTTGCGGGTTGATGGTTTCATAGGCAAGCTGATTGAGAAGCTTGACTTCAACAAGGATGTGGTCCTGGTTACTGCTGACCACGGCCACGTTGACCGGGGCGGGCACGGAGGATGGGAAGAAGTTGTCCTCAAAGTTCCCCTGGTTATACGGGGCAAGCCCATAAGGAAAGGCCTTTACACCGAGCAAGCCCAGGCCGATATCGCTCCCACGGTGGCAGCCCTTCTCGGCATACCTTATCCGGTCCATTCCCAGGGGCGACCTCTCCTTGAACTCATAGAGGCCCCTGCCGAGGTCAAGGGGCGCAAGGGGCTGAACGCTGCCCTCCAGCTTGCCGGATTCTACGATGCGTATGCCAGGGCTATGGGCTCCCCATCCTTTGCGGGTGAACTCCTGTCAAAATACCGGGAACGGCTTGCCAGCGGGGAGGAGGGAGCCTTCGCCCAGTTCTACCAGGAAGTGAGCAGGAAGGCGGGAGCCATAAGGGCTGGCAGACTGTGGAGGGAGAGGCTCCTCAGGCTGCCCGTAGCTCTGATCCTGGCTTTTGTCCCCCTCCTCTACCTCCTGAATTACCGCAAGCGACTCCGCTCCGTCCTGGTCCCAATGGCTTTCGCGCTCCTTTACTTCGCCTTCTACAATGCCCTCTTCTTCGGGCGAGGTTACACCTGGTCCCTCTCAGCTTTCAACACTGAGGCCCAGATAAAAGCCTTCTTCAACGAGCGCCTCCTGGATGCAGCTCTCTCATTCATGGTGGCCGGACTCCTCCTTGCCCTGGTCTCCTGGAGGAGGCCCCTCGTGGAAGTCTTCGAGCGGGCCGTCTCCTACGCTTTCTTCACCGGCTACTGGCTCCTCCTCCAGATCCTCATCTTCTACTGGCTCTACAATTACCGCTTCTCCTGGTATATCCCGGACCTTCGGCTTGGCTTCAAGTATTACCTTGACCTTCTCCAGATGGTGCCTGTTGGCTTCATCTCCATCATCCTGGCTCCCCTTGCGGTGTTGATAGTATGGGGGATAAAACGCTGGAGGAAAGCTCCGGAGAGTGGAGGTGGATGATGGCGGCAGAGGCTGAAAGGGTGATAGTAACTCAGAGGAGGTTGCGCATCACCCTTGAGGTGGGGTGGGTTCTGGTTATATGCTCAATTTTGGCGGTCCTGGCCCTGGCCCAGTTCAAGCCCCAGCCCTTCGGGCGTATATTCCGGTTCCTCCTGGACGGTGTGGCCGTCACCCTGAGCCTGACCGTAACCTCCTTCGGCATTATTCTCCTCATAGGCCTGTTCGGGGGACTGGGGAGGCTCTCAAAGAACCCCATCCTGAACGGCATTGCCACCTTATACGTGGAAATAATACGGGGTATACCCCTCATGGTCCAGCTCCTCTACATCTGGTTCGCCCTGCCCCAGCTCATGGATATACTGGGTCAGAAACTCAAGGGAATCTCAGCCCTGGCCGGGGTCGGGCAGTGGTTAATTGACGTGAAGCTTTCCCCTTTCGTAGCGGCGGTGATGGGCCTCTCCATCTGCTATGGAGCTTACATGAGTGAGATTTTCCGGGCGGGGATTGAATCTATCCCGAAGGGGCAGATGGAGGCTGCCCGCTCCCTGGGGATGAGTTACTTCCAGGCCATGCGCTACGTCATCCTCCCCCAGGCCTTCAGGGTGATCCTGCCCCCTGTAGGCAACGAATTTGTGGCCCTCCTGAAGGATTCGTCCCTGGTTTCAGTCCTGGCGGTCTCGGACCTCACCAGGAGGGGGAGGGAGTATATGGCCCGCACTTTTGAGAGCCTGGAAACATGGACGATGGTGGCCCTGATTTACCTCTTCCTCACCCTTTTCTTCTCCAGGCTGGTGAGGATCATGGAGAAGAGGGTGGAGTTTGAGGTCAAGTGAGGAGGAAGGGGAAGCATGAGCGATGAGATCATACGGATCGAGCACTTATACAAGCGCTTCGGCCACGTGGTGGCGCTGGATGATGTGAGCCTCTCGGTGAAGAGGGGAGAGGTGGTGGTGATAATAGGGCCGAGCGGCGCCGGGAAGTCGACCCTCCTAAGATGCATAAACCACCTGGAGAAGCCGGACCGGGGAACGATCATCGTGGACGGCATACCCCTTACCCACGAGAAGGCCAACATAAACAAGATCCGGGCTGAGGTGGGGATGGTCTTCCAGCAGTTCAACCTCTTCCCTCACCTCACCGCGCTTGAGAACATAACCCTGGCCCAGATCGTGGTGAGGAAGCGCTCCCGCCAGGAAGCCGAGCGCATCGCCATGGAGCTACTGGAAAAGGTCGGCATACCCGATAAGGCTCACGCTTACCCCGCTCAGCTTTCGGGTGGACAGCAGCAGCGAGTGGCCATCGCCAGGGCCCTGGCCATGCAACCCAAGATCATGCTCTTTGACGAGCCCACCTCAGCCCTTGACCCCGAGATGATAAAGGAGGTTCTGGATGTAATGCTTCAGCTCGCCCGGGAAGGGATGACGATGGTGGTGGTTTCCCACGAAATGGGCTTCGTCAAGGCAGCTGCGGACAGGGTGATCTTCATGGATGCAGGGAAGATCGTGGAAGAAGGAACGGTGGACCAGATCTTCAACAACCCCCGGGAGGAGCGCACTAAAGCTTTCCTGAGCAAGATTTTGATCTGAGCCGAACACGGCCCTCTCCACGTCCCTTACCTTTCCTGACGGGCAGGGGCTGGAAGCAAGCCAGGCTGAGGCCTGCCAGAGCCGGGTGGTTAATTCCTCTCCGGATGCCAGGCGCGTCCTCATCGCACCCTGGCAGGTGGCTGCTCCTGCCCGAAGCCTGAAAAGGAAAACGTTTGCGGGTCTAAAGCTGCCCTGGCCATCTGTGCTTTGCAGACGCCCAATTGGCCGCGGCTCAGACCATCTCCACGGCCATGGCCACTGCCTCACCTCCTCCGAGGCAAAGGGAGACGATCCCCCTCTTGAGGCCCCGGTCTTTGAGGGCGTAGAGCAGGGTTACGAGGCAGCGAGCTCCGCTCGCCCCGATGGGGTGGCCGAGGGCTATCGCTCCGCCGTTGACGTTTACCTTTGACCAGTCCCAGCCGTCCTCGGCCAGGGCTTTGCCGTCGGCCAGGACCTGGGCGGCAAAGGCTTCGTTCAGCTCAATGAGGTCGTAGTCCGCCAGAGTAGTGCCGGTCTTCTTGAGGAGCCTGCGGATGGCGTGCACCGGGGCTATGAACAGCCACTTCGGTTCCACTGCCGCGTAGGTGTAATCCACTATCCTGGCCATGGGCTTTATCCCGAGCTCGTCGGCTTTCTCCCGGCTCATCACCACCACGGCAGCCGCGCCGTCGGTTATGCCGGGAGAATTTCCGGCAGTGACTATGCCATCGGGTTTGAAGGCGGGCTTGAGCTGGGCCAGCTTCTCAAGGGAAGTGTCCCTGCGGGGATTCTCATCGGTGTCAAATAAAATCGGAGGCCCCTTGGGCTGGGGGATTTCCACCGGCACAATCTCTTCCCTGAATTTGCCGGCATCTATGGCTGCAATGGCCTTCATGTGGCTCTCGTAAGCGTAGCGGTCCAGTTCCTCCCGCGTTATCCCGAACTGCTCGGCTATGAATTCGGCGGCGTTCCCCATGTGCTGATCCTCAAAGGCGCACCAGAGCCCATCGTGGACGGTGGCGTCCAGGATGCGGTCGTGGCCCAGGCGATAGCCCTGGCGGGCTTTCATGAGGAGGTAAGGTCCCATGCTCATGTTCTCCATCCCGCCGGCCACGTAGATTTCGCCTTCCCCTGCCTTTATCATGGAAGCCGCCAGCATAACGGCCTTGAGGCCTGAGCCGCACACCTTGTTGACCGTAACGGCTCCCACTGTGGGGGGCAATCCGGCGAAGATGGCTGCCTGGCGTGCAGGAGCCTGGCCTATCCCGGCTGAAACCACATTGCCCATTATCACTTCATCAATGGTGGATGGATCTATGCCGGCACGCTTCACCGCTTCCCTTATGACGACTGCGCCAAGCCTGGGAGCCGGAATCGCTGAGAGGGAACCCATGAAACGGCCAATGGGGGTCCTGCAGCCGCTCACGATGACTACTTCCTTCGCCATGTCAGCCTCCTGAGAATGGTGTTGTGGGCAGGGGCAATTATAGCATGCCGGAGGCAGTTGCGCAACGGCTGGGCAAGTGATAAAATCCTTTCTGGAGGCGGGGAAATGAAGAAAAAAATCCTGATTGTGGACCACGATTCGGCTTTTGCTACTATCCTCAAGGAAACCCTTGAATCCCTCGGAGAGTATGAAGCCCGGATCGCTGCCACCGGTGAGGAAGCCCTGAGCAGGGCAGTGGAGGAGCAGCTCCAGCTGGTCATCGTGGACATGGGGCTCAGAGATGTGGAACCGGGGGGTCTGATCCAGGCGCTCCGGGAGCTCAAGCCCCACCTCAAGGTCCTGGCCATACCCCTTGGCGATTCCCCGATACCCGATGAGCTCAGGGTAGACGGCATCATACCCAAGCCCTTCTTCGTGGGGGAGCTTCCGGCAATTCTGGAAAAGGCCACGTCCCAGAGGGAAGAGCCGGTGCCTCCGCCGGTTAAAGAAGTTAAAGAGACACCCCGGTGGCTCAGTGAAATCCAGAGGGAACTCTCCCCCGAACTGCTTGTCTTCGGCGACTCTTCCCCCCGGTTCTGGGCAGGGGGAAAAGCAGAGGAGGCCTCGGAATTATTCCGCTGGGTTGTCAGGACGCTGGATGAAGGCCCGTGCCGCCATGCCTGCCCGGCGGAGATATACTACCGCAGCGAAAAGATGTGCGTTTACGGCACGAAATTCCCCGACGGGAACATCCTGGCCCTTGCCTTTCCGCGTGAGGTCCCCCTGGGGATGATAAGGCTGGCTGTGAAGAAGAGGGAGGAGGTGGCTAAATGAAGAAGCTGGTGGTTGTGGACGGTCATGCTCTCGCTTACAGGGCATACCATGCCCTTCCCCTGGAGATGAGCACGTCAAAAGGGGAACCCACCAATGCCGTCTATGGCTTCACTTCCATGCTCCTCAACGTGATCAAGGAGGAGAAACCCGATTACATCGCCGTAGCCTTTGATACCGGCCGGAGCTTCCGGCACGAATCCTTCAGCGAATACAAAGCCACCAGGGCCAGAATGGGCGAAGACATGGCGGTCCAGTTGCGGCGGATATTCCAGGTAGTGGAAGCGCTCGGGATAAAGTCCATAGCCATAGAAGGCTACGAAGCTGACGACATCCTGGGAACGCTGGCCCGGAAGGCCTCGGAGGAAGGGGTGGAAACCCTCATCGTCACCGGCGACACCGACGCTTTCCAGCTCATCGGGCCGAAAGTGAGGGTCCTGACTTCGGGCCGGCGCTTCTCGGACACCATCGTCTACGATCGGGAGAAAATCCTGGAGCGCTACGGCCTTGAGCCTCACCAGCTCGCCGATTACAAGGCTCTGGTGGGCGATAAGACCGATAACATCCCGGGCATCCCCGGTGTGGGCGAAACCACTGCCGTCAGGCTGCTCCGCAAATACGGGAGCATTGAAGGCATTTACGAACACATAGACGAAATCACACCCCCTCGCCTTAAAGAAATCCTGGAGGAGAACAGAGAGAGAGCCTTCCTCAACAAGAGCCTGGTCACTATAAGGACCGATATACCCCTTGACATAACCCTGGAGGACCTGCGCTACCAGGGATACGACGAGGAGAAAGTGAAGGAGCTTTTCCGTGAGCTTGAATTCCGCTCCCTCTACAAACGCCTCCCGGAAGAAGGCGAGGTCCGCCAGTTGCCGCTCATAGGGCAGGTGGAAATCCGCCAGCGGGCCGAACCCGGCCAATACATCGCGGTCCAGGACGAGCGCTCCCTGGACCTCCTCATGGAGAAGCTCTCCGGAGTCACCGAACTGGCCTTTGAT
The DNA here is from genome assembly GCA_034431695.1 of Anaerolineae bacterium. GTDB lineage: Bacteria > Chloroflexota > Anaerolineae > SpSt-600 > SpSt-600 > SpSt-600. The sequence goes on from DAOUCW010000189.1 coordinate 8,220, forward strand.
GTGGAAACCACCGACATAGACCCCATGAAGGCCAGGCTTGTGGGGATATCTCTGGCCTTCAGGGAAGGGGAGGGCTATTACATCCCCGTTGGGCACCTGGAAGGCCAGCAGCTCCCCTGGGAACTGGTCAGGGAGAAACTCGCCAGGGTCATGGAGGATGAAACGATCGCCAAATACGCCCACCACGCCAAATACGACATGATAATGCTGATGAGGAATGGGGTGAGGGTCCGGGGCCTCGCCTTTGACACCATGGTGGCGGGCTGGCTGGTGAACCCGGCTGGCCGCAACCTGAACCTGAAAGATCTTGCCTGGTCCTACCTCGGCGTTGAAATGACCACCATTGAGGAACTGATAGGCAAAGGGAAGAGCCAGAGCAGCATGGACCTCTTGCCCATCTCCCGGGTAACGCCATACGCTGCCGCCGATGCCGACATGACCTACCGGCTGGTGAAGGTGCTGGACAGGAAATTGCAGGAGCTGGGGCTTACCAAACTCTTCTACGAAGTGGAGCTTCCCCTCATCCCTGTGCTCATGGACATGGAGATGACCGGAGTCAAGCTGGACATACCCTTCCTCAGGGAAATGTCCAGGGAGCTGACCCAGAAGCTCCAGGCTCTGGAGGAAGAGATCTACAAGCTCGTGGGCTACCGCTTCAACGTGAATTCACCCGAACAGCTTTCCGATGCCCTCTTCGGCAAGCTGGGGATATCTGCCCAGGGCATCCCCAAGACCAAATCCGGCCACTACTCCACCTCGGCCGATGTCCTGGAGAAGCTCAGGGGGCGCCACCCGGTCATAGAGCTCCTGCTGGAACACCGCCACCTCGCCAAGATAAAATCCACCTATGTGGATGCCCTCCCCAGCATGGTGAACAAAGCCACGGGAAGGGTCCACACCTCCTACAATCAGACCGGAACCGTAACGGGGAGGATTTCCTCCAGCGACCCCAACCTCCAGAACATCCCCACCAGGACCGATATAGGGAAAGCGGTGCGCAAGGCCTTCATAGCTGAAGAGGGGTGGGTGCTCCTCTCGGCCGATTATTCCCAGGTGGAACTCAGGATCCTGGCTCACATAAGCGGCGATGAAGAACTCATCGCTGCCTTCCACAGGGGTGAGGACATCCACGCCAGCACAGCCTCGGCCATACTGGGGGTGCCGATAGACCAGGTCACTCCCGAAATGCGCCGGCTGGCCAAAACCGTGAACTTCGGCATAAGCTACGGGATGAGCGCCTACGGCCTGGCTGAGGAGACGGGCCTCACCCCTGAAGAAGCCCACAGGTTTATCCAGAGCTACTTCGCCCGATACCCCAGGGTGAAGGCCTACATTGAAAACACCAAGGCCAAAGCTCAGCGGGATGGCTATGTGGAGACCCTTCTGGGTCGCCGCCGCTACTTCCCCGAACTGGCTTCCGACAGCAAAGTCCACCACTCGGTGAAAGCTGCGGCGGAGCGCATGGCGATAAACGCCCCCATTCAGGGCAGCGCTGCCGACATAATAAAGATAGCGATGGTGCGCCTCCATCGGGCCCTCAAGGAGCATGGGTTCCGATCCCGCATGGTCCTGCAGGTCCACGACGAACTGGTGCTGGAAGTCCCCGAAGAAGAGCTCTCCAGCGTGGCCCCAATGGTCAAGGAGATAATGGAGGGAGCCTATGAACTCAAAGCCCCCCTGAAAGTGGAACTGGAATTCGGGAAGAACTGGGGCGAGCTGGAACCCCTGAACCTGTGAGAAGTTTCCGCTTCCTTCACAATTCTTTCACAAAGTTCTGGCATAAAAGGGGTGAAAAATTCATGAAGCGGGAGGTCAGTATGCGCAGAAAATTGCTGATGATAAGCCTGGTGCTCCTCTTAGTGGCAGGAGCCTGCAAGCTGGAATTTGACCTTTCCAAAGTTCCCTGGGCCCGGGAAGCCACCCCAGCCCCGAGGGCTGAGACCGTTACCGTTAAACCCACCCCCACTCCTACCCCTCGGCCCCAGATCCAGAAGGAGGTGCCGGGAGGAGAGGAGACCCTCCTGATGGAAATTTACGAGCGGGTCAATCCGGCAGTGGTCTCCATAAGAGTGGTGAAGAAGGGGCTTGTCCCGCTGCCCTTCTCCCAGCCCGAGGTCCCTCAGGAAGGGAGGGGCTCCGGTTTCGTGTGGGATGAAAAGGGCCACATTGTGACCAACTACCACGTGGTTTCCGATGCCGATGAGGTTGAGGTTATCTTCTTCAACGGCGATGCAGCCAAAGCCGAGGTCATAGGCAAAGACCCTCACAGCGATCTGGCAGTGATAAAAGTTGACGAACTGCCCGAAGGTGTCCATCCGGTGGAGCTGGGCGATTCCTCCCTGGTCAGGGTTGGCCAGATGGCGATAGCCATCGGTAACCCCTTCGGCCTGGCGGGCACCATGACCGTGGGGATCATAAGTGCCCTGGGGAGGACTCTTCAGTCGGCTGCCACACCTTTCTCCATCCCTGAAGTCATCCAGACAGATGCCGCCATCAACCCCGGAAACTCCGGAGGGCCGCTCCTTAACTCTTCCGGCCAGGTCATAGGCATAAATACGGCCATAGAATCACCCCTGGGCGTGAATGCCGGAATAGGCTTCGCCATCCCGATAAACCTGGCCAAGAAGATAGTCCCGGTCCTGATAGAGAAGGGATCCTTTGATTACCCCTGGCTCGGAATTGAAGGAACCACCGTGACCAGAGCTCTGGCGAAAGAGTTTGACCTGCCTGTAGATTACGGCGCCCTGGTCATAAGGGTGGTCGGGAACGGGCCGGCCGAGAAAGCTGGCTTGAGGGGCGGAACCAGGCGCGTTCAGTTCATGGGCCGGGAGATAACCCTGGGAGGAGACATAATCGTCGGGATTAACGGGCAGGAGATCCGGAAATTTGATGACCTGCTCACTTACCTGATTTACAATACAACGGTCGGCCAGGAAGTCACCCTCAATGTGGTGAGGGATGGCGAGCGGGTCAGGGTGAAGGTGGTGCTGGGCAAGAGGCCTGCTTCTCTGGAGGAGTGATGATGGTCAAGAAAATCCTCCCACTTCTCGTGCTCTCGCTCATGTTCTTGTCAGCGGGCTGCACCATTGCTCCTGCTCTTGTGGGCGTCAGGGAGACCGTAGCCTCTCCCCCCACTCCTACCCCGACTCCAACCCCTTCGCCCACGCCTGCGGCAAATCCGGAGGATCTGGAGCCTGGCGAGCGGATCATAATCAACGTTTACAGGAAAGCTGCTCCCTCCGTCGTCAACATTACGACCCGGGTCCTGCAGTGGGATTTCTTCTTCGGGGTCTATCCGGAGGAGGGAGCAGGTTCGGGCTTCGTCTACGATAAAGAGGGCCACATCGTGACCAATTATCACGTAATTGAAGGCGCCGAATCCATTGAGGTAAGCTTCGGGGAAGACCTCTCGGTCCCGGCCGAGGTGGTGGGCGTTGACCCGCCCAACGATCTGGCCGTGCTCAGGGTGGACGTCCCCCCCGAGAAGCTGGTTCCCGTGGAGCTTGGGGATTCTTCCACCCTGCAGGTGGGGCAGTGGGCCATAGCCATAGGCAACCCCTTCGGCAGGTTTGAGAGGACCCTGACGGTGGGGGTCATAAGCGCTCTCAACCGGACCCTGGAGCTGGAGGATGGGCGGATAATACGGAACCTGATCCAGACCGATGCAGCCATAAACCCGGGGAACTCCGGAGGCCCGCTTCTTGACTCCAAAGGGAGAGTAATAGGGGTCAATACGGCTATAGTGTCTCCCAGCAGGGCTTCGGCCGGAGTCGGTTTCGCCATACCGGTGAATGTGCTGAAGCGGGTTGTCCCCGAACTCATCGCTTACGGGCGCTACCGCCACCCCTGGCTTGGGGTCATCGGCTACACTGTGACTCCGGCCCTGGCCCGCCGGCTGAACCTCCCGGTGGAGCAGGGG
>DAOUCW010000190.1:0-1683 GCA_034431695.1 Anaerolineae bacterium
GGGACAATGTCTCGCGGCTTGCCCGCAAGCAGGGCTTTGCCGTGGCGGTGGAGGAGAAGGACGATGGGATCTACCTGCGCCTCCGCCGGGAGGAAGAAACCAGGCCTGCTCCCATCGGCAGCGCCCAGCAGGGCCCAACAGTGGTGTTCATCCCGGCCTACGGGGTTGGACGAGGCCCTGAAGAATTGCAGGAGATACTCATCCGGGGCTTCCTCCACACCCTCAATGAGGTCGATCCGTTGCCCGATACCATCATCTTCATCAACACAGGGGTGAAGCTGACAGTGGAGGGTTCTCCGGTCCTGGATGACCTCAAGGCCCTGGAAGAGAAAGGGGTGGAGATCCTCATTTGCGGGACATGCCTCAACTACTTTGGCCTGATGGAGAAGGTGGCGGTTGGTTCGGTTTCAAACATGTATTCCATTGCCGAGAAGCTCCTGGGGGCGGGCAAAGTCATCAGCCTGTGAGGAGGTGAGCGGTGGAACACGGAGTGGTTGTCTTTTACTCCACCAACTGGGCCATAAAGGCGGAGAAGGTGGCCAGGGAAGGAGGCTTTGAGGTCAAGCTGATCCCGACCCCCCGTCAGATAAGCTCCGATTGCGGCACTGCCCTCAGGTTCCGCTGGGAGGACAGGGAAGCTCTCCTGGCCCTCCTGGAAGAAAAGGGGGTCAGGATTGAAGGGGTCCACAAAATCTAACCGATGGAGGTGAGCCATGAGTAAGTTCTTCGCATCCCGCATCGGGATAATAGTCTCCGGAGCCATAATAGGGGCACTGGCAGCCCTGCTGGTCCTCTGGGGCAACCCACCGAACATGGGGATATGCGTGGCCTGCTTCACCAGGGATACGGCCGGTGCTCTTGGCCTCCACAGGGCTGCCCCGGTCCAGTATATAAGGCCTGAGCTCATCGGCTTCATCTTCGGTGCCCTGTTAGGGGCGCTCATCTTCAGGGAGTTCAGGCCGCGCGCCGGCTCCACCCCGATCGTAAGGTTCACCCTGGGATTCTTCGCCATGATCGGGGCACTGGTCTTCCTGGGTTGTCCCTGGCGCGCCTACCTCCGCCTCGCAGGAGGCGACCTCAACGCCATCCTGGGCATAGCCGGCTTCGTCGTGGGAATAGCGATAGGGGTCTGGTTCCTCAAGCGTGGTTACAGCCTCGGGCGTTCCAGGCCGGTGGGAACGGCGGCGGGTCTGGTGATCCACGTCTTCGCCCTGATCCTCCTCCTGCTCCTGGTCTTCCGGGTCAGCTTCGGTGAGAACGCCCCGATCTTCTTCAGCAAATCAGGTCCCGGTTCCCTCCATGCCCCTATCCTCGTCTCCCTTGCTGTGGGCATCGTGGCCGGTTTCCTGGCTCAGAGGACACGCTTCTGCACCATGGGAGCCATCAGGGATGTCATCATAATGCGGGATTTCCACCTCTTCAGCGGCGTCGTAGCCTTCATCGTGGCGGCTTTCCTGGTCAACCTGGCCATCGGCAAATTCCATCCCGGCTTTGCGGCTCAGCCCATTGCTCACTCCAACCACATCTGGAATTTCCTGGGCATGGTGCTGGCAGGGATGAGCTTCACGCTGGCCGGTGGCTGCCCCGGCAGGCAGTTCTTCATGGCCGGGGAAGGTGACGGGGATGCCGCCCTCTTCGTCTTCGGCATGCTGGTGGGGGCTGCCTTCGCCCACAACTTCAACC
>DAOUCW010000191.1:0-14170 GCA_034431695.1 Anaerolineae bacterium
TGGGCTGTGGCTACACCGGTAAATCGGGCGGGTGGATAGAGGAGGAGGTGGACCTCACGCCCTGGGCGGGGAAGGAGATACTCCTGCGCTTTGAGCAGGTGACTGACGACGCCGTGAACCACCCCGGCTTTTTCCTTGATGAGGTCTCCATCCCCGAAGCGGGTTACCATGAAGATTTTGAAAGGGGATACGGGGGGTGGATCCCGAACGGTTTCGTCTATACCGATGGGGTGGTTGAGCAGAGGTGGATAATCCAGGCGATTGGGGAGGGGAAACCTCCCGCGGTGAAGCGGTGGAAAGTGGAAGGGGATTCCCGGCTTGAGGTTATCCTTGAGCCGGGGAGTGTGGTGGCGGTGAGCGCTCTGGCCCCTGCGACCTCCGAACCTGCTTCTTACACTTTAAGTTTCACGGATGTTCCCCCTGGCGAGTGAGGCGAAAACTCCTCCGAACGAAAGGACAGCGAAGAGGAGGAACAGGATTTTCATGGCCCTGAGGAAAGCGGGGAGGGTCTGAAGGTTCACCGGTGCATTTCCCAGGAACAGGCTTATGACCAGCGTAGCGATGCTCATGCTCAGCACCTGACCTGTTACCCGCATTGTGGCGAGGGTTGCCGAAGCCACTCCGTAGAATTTCTTCTCCACCGAACTCATAACGGCATTCGTATTGGGCGAGGAGAAGAAAGCGAACCCCACCCCGAGGAGGGCCAGAACCGCAAACAGGAATTCAAGCGGGGAACTCTGCCCCAGGGACGAAAGCAGAAGGAGCCCCACTACTATCACCGCCATCCCGCCGGAGGCCAGAATCCTCGGTTCAATCCGATCTGAAATCCTTCCGGCCAGGGGAGATAGAGCGGCCATGATGAGAGGCTGGGCTACGAGGATCATCCCGGCCTTTCCGGGCAGGAAGCCCTTGGCATATTGCAGGTAGAGGCTCAGGAGAAAGCCGACGGCATGGGTAGCGCTGTAATTGATGAGGGCTGCCAGGTTGGAGAAGGTGAAGGCCGGATTCTTGCGGAAAAGGCCCATGTTCAGGAGAGGACTCTGCCCCCGCTCTTCCCACCAGATAAAGAAGAGCAGAACCATCAATCCGAGGCTCGTGAAGAGCCATCCCGCCTCCCGGGGCAGGCTGGAGAAGCCGTAGATGAACCCCGAGAGGGCAACGGCGTAGAGGATAGATCCGGGCAGGTCAAATCTCTCCCCTGGCACTCCCTTCCACTCGCCCTTAAGCTTCGTGAAGGCAACCGCAAATGCGGTCAGCCCAATAATTGAGTTGAGGAAGAAAATGCTCCTCCAGCCAAGATACTGGGTCATGAGCCCCCCGAGGATCGGCCCCATGGAGAGGCCCAGGTAAGTGGAGGAAACGTTTATCCCCAGGGCTCTGCCCCGCTCCTGTGGAGGGAAAACCGATGTCAGGATGGCCACCCCGGTCCCGAAGATGGCCGCCGCTCCGGTCCCCTGAAGGACGCGGAAGGCCATGAGGGATTGAGGGGAACTGGCGAGCCCGCACAATAGGGAAGAAACGGCGTAAAGGAACAAACCGGCCAGGAAGACCTTCTTTCGGCCGTAAATATCAGCCAGCTTGCCGAAAGGGATCAGGAAAACGGCCGAAGCCAGCAGGTAAATGGTAGCCAGCCACCCGAGGACGACTGCTCCGGCCGAGAATTCCTTCCCGATGGACGGGATAGCGATGTTGAAGGAAGAAGCCATGAACGGAGTCACGAAAGCGCCAAGGGTTGCCACTATGAGGGCTATTCTCCTTTCAGTCATTTGCCTTTCTCCGGGTTGTGAGTTTTCCTTTTGCCAGGCCAGCCGGGGCAAGAATCATGCGCGCTGGGCCTTCCTCCGTTCCACAAATTTTGCCAGTTCAACGGTCCAGAACAACAGTGAGGCGAGGGCCAGGCTCGCGAGCAAATCCCGCCAGCCGAGGGGAACAGTCCTGAATATGCTCTGCAGGGGTGGGATGTATATCACCATCATCTGGAGGATAAAGGTCAAAATCACCGAAGCCAGGAGGATCGGGTTGGAGGTAAAGCCTATCCGGAAGATGGACTCTCGCTCGGAGCGGACGACAAGAGCGTTGCCCAGCTGGGCCAGGGTCAGGGTGGTGAAGATCATCGTCCGCCAGTTTTCCTCGGTGCCGATGGAAAGAAGCTCGGGCAACAGTGCGGTGAAGCCCAGCAATATCCCCACCAGAAGTATGTATTTCCACATCCTTGCGAAGATGTTCTCATCTGGCGGTCTTGGTGGGCGCTTCATTATATCCGGCTCGGCCGGGTCAAAGCCCATGGCCAGCCCCGGCAGGCCGTCGGTCACCAGGTTTATCCAGAGTATCTGGAGGGCAGTGAGGGGTATGGGCCTGCCCAGCAGAGGGGCCACCATCATCACGAAGATTTCTCCCACGTTGCTGGAGAGGATGTATTTGATGAACTTCCGGATGTTCTCGTAAATGACTCTGCCCTCTTCCACCGCGGCCACGATGGTGGCGAAGTTATCGTCAAGCAGGACCATTTCCGAGGCTTCTTTGCTCACGTCGGTGCCGGTTATACCCATGGCCACGCCGATGTCGGCCTTCTTGAGGGCGGGAGCATCATTCACGCCGTCGCCCGTCATGGCCACGATGTGGCCCCGCCTCTGGAAAGCTTCAACTATTTTGAGCTTGTGTTCCGGTGAAACGCGGGCGTAAATGGTGACGTTCTCCACCTGCTTTTCCAGTTCCTCAACGGTCATCCTGTCCAGTTCTGCCCCGGTGATTATCAATCCTCCCTCATCCATTCCGATCTGCTGGGCTATGTGCAGGGCTGTGTTGGGGTGATCGCCTGTTATCATTACAGGGCGAATGCCGGCCATCCGGCACTTGGCCACCGCCTCTTTGACTTCGGGCCTGGGTGGGTCTATCATCGCCATCATCCCGACAAAGATCAAATCCCTTTCAGGGTTTTCGGGGATTTCCTCGAGGGGCTTGAAGGCCACTCCCAGCACCCTCATCCCCTGAGAGGCGAAGCCTGAATCGGCCCTGAGGATGCGCTCCCGCCAGCTCTCATCCATAGGCTCTGCATGATCCATGTCCCAGACCATGGAGGAGACTTCCAGGAGGCTTGAGACAGCCCCTTTGCAGAAGGCAACGTATTGAGCATTGACGGGCAGGAGTGAATTGTCGTCGATCCTGTGGACGGTGGTCATGCGCTTGCGTTCGGATGTGAAGGGGACCTCGGCCACCCTCGGCATTTTCTTTTCCAGTTCGTCCTTCCAGAGGCCGAACCTGGCAGCAGCTACCACCATTGCCCCTTCCGTTGGGTCACCTTTGGCGTAGATCCGGGAGGGGTTATCGGGGTCTGGCTCCAGGTAGGCATCGTTGCACAGGGCTCCGCCGATGAGGAGGAGGGAAATGCTCTGGCTCTTCTCTTCAAAGGTTTGCTCATCTGCTTCCAGGTATGGACCGAGCTTGGTCAGTTTCTCCGTAAGGTCCAGGGTCTTGTTGGCCACGTCCAGTATGGTCACGGTCATCCGGTTTTCGGTGAGGGTTCCGGTTTTGTCCGAGCAGATCACGGTTACAGAGCCGAGGGTTTCAACGGCGGGGAGCTTGCGTATGAGGGCGTTGCGCCGGACCATCCTCTGGGCTCCCAGGGCCAGGGTTATGGTCACCACGGCCGGCAGCCCCTCGGGGACGGCGGCCACTGCCAGGCTGACTGCCGTCAGGAACATTGTGTGGGGGTGCTCACCGCGCCAGAGGCCCAGGGCGAAGACGATGACCACCAGGATTCCGGCTGCTATGGCCAGTCCTTTGCCAACCTGGGCCATCCTCTCCTGGAGGGGAGAGGTCTCACGCTTCACGGTCTGGAGCATCCGGGCTATGCGCCCGAGTTCCGTCCGCATCCCCGTTTCCACAACAACCCCCATGCCGCGGCCGTAAGTGACTCCTGTGCCCATGAAGGCCATGTTTACCCTGTCGGCAACGGGTGTATTGGGGGGCAGGACAGCTCTGGCATCTTTGTCAACGGGGGTCGATTCTCCGGTGAGGGGGGCTTCATCGGTCCGCAGGTTTATGGTCTCTACAAGGCGCAGATCTGCCTGCACCCTGGTCCCCGCTTCCAGCAGGACGATATCGCCGGGGACAAGCTCCTCAGCCGGGATTTCCTGGATCCTGCCGTCCCTCCTGACTTTCACGATGGGAGCAGCCAGTTGTTTGAGGGCCTGGAGGGCCCTTTCGGCCCGGTATTCCTGGACGAAGCCCAGGATTGCGTTGAGGATGACGATGACCAGGATGGCGATGGTTTCTTTGACATCGCCCAGGAGGAAGGAGATGGCCGAAGCGATGAGGAGGATTATGACCATGACATCGGTGAACTGGGAGAGGAAGATGGCAATGGGGTTCGGGCCTTCTTTCTCTTCAAGCTTGTTGGGGCCGTAGAGGGCGAGGCGCTTCCTCGCTTCTTCCGAAGAGAGGCCTGTCTCCGGGCTGGTCCCGAGGCGGCTCAGCACCTCGTCTATTGAAAGGGAAGTCCAGGCGATTTGCTCTCTGGCGTTCACGGTTTACCCCCTTAATCCGAAGATACTCTTTCCACTTCAACGTGGTTGCTGTAAAAAGTGGCTCCACGGCCGAGGTCAGCTTCCAGGTCCGGCGTGGTGGAGTTGACGCCGGTGCCTCTGGGGGAGAAGCTTGACCACCATATGCTCGGGCTGACCACCACGCCGGGGATTGTCTCATAGCTGACCCGAGCCCAGAGGTAGCATTCGCCTCTCTCGTTCCAGACCCTGACCAGGTCGCCGTCGGAGATGCCACGTTCTTCTGCATCCTGGGGGTGAATTATGAGCTGGGGGCGTCCTTCCTTCGCCCGGAGGGAATCCACCGCCCCGAAGCTTGAGTTCAGGAAGTGGTGAGCGCTGGGGGTCAGGAAGATGAGGGGGTGGGGACCTGGTGGGAGTGGTTCGTAGCAGGGGAGGGGGTCCAGGCCCATTTTCTCCAGGCGGTGGGAGTAGAACTCAAGTTTTCCCGTGGGGGTTGGGAACCCTTCGGCGAAGGGTGTGAAGGGCCTGGGGAGGTTGAGGCGAACCCATCCTTCTCTTTCCAGGCGTTCCCTGGTTATGCCGCTTCCTTCCAGGGCCTGGTCCACCAGTTGCTCATCCGAATCCCTGAAGCAATCTTCTTCAAAGCCCATGGCCTTCGCCAGGCGCCGGAAAAGCTCCGTGTTGGTGACGCTTTCCCCGAGGGGTTCTATGGCCGGGCGGTTCAGGCTCAGGTAGTAATGGCCATAGGAGGTGTGGAGGTCGAGCCTCTCAAGCTGGCTCGTGGCCGGAAGGACCACGTCGGCGAAGCGGGTGGTATCGGTGAAAAAGATGTCATGGACCACCAGGAAGAGGTCCTCCCGCATCAGTCCTTTGAGGACGAGTTCACGGTTCGGAGCTGAATTGGCGGGGTCGGAGTTGTAGACGATGAGGGCTTTGATGGGCGGGTCATCGAGTTCGGTGAGGGCTCTGCCGAGTTGGATCATGTTTACAGTGCGGGGGTTGCCGGAAAGGAGGTCGGGGCGCTGGAGCTTTTCCTGGTTTATGGGGAAAGCGCCGCTCGTTGTGAGCAGGGCACCGCATCCGGGGTATAGCCAGGCTCCGGTAAGCCCCGGAAGGCAAGCAATGGTCCGGACGGCCATTCCTCCGTTGGTGTGGCGCTGGAGGCCATAGTTCAGCCGGATGAGGGAATTGGGGATCCCGGCGTATAGCCTTGCCAGCGCTTCTATGTCCTCCGCCGGGATGCCGGTTATTTCCGCCACGGTTTCGGGCGTGTAGGAGGCTACCCTTTCTTTCAGGGCTTCAAAGCCGTAGGTGAACCGGTTCACGTAATCGGCATTGTAGAGGTTATCGCGGATCATCACGTGCATCATCCCGAGAGCCAGGGCGCTATCGGTCCCGGGCTTTATCCGGATGTGGACATCGGCCAGAGAGGCAGTTCGGGTGCGCACGGGGTCTATGACGATGAGTTTGGCTCCCTGGCGGCGTGCCTTCTGGATGAGGGGCCAGTAATGGGGGTTGCTCGTGACGGTGTTGGTCCCCCAGAGGATTATGAGCTTTGCCTGGGGGATGTCTTCCGGGTCGGGGCCGAGGGCAGCGCCCGTGGTAGCGATGAACCCCTCCTTCCCGGCTGAGGAGCAAATTGTGTAGAGGATGCGGGTGGCCCCGAGGCGGTGGAAGAACCTCCTGTCCATGCTCCCGAAGTTGAGCACTCCCAGAGTTCCCGAGTAGCTGTAAGGCATGATCGCTTCGGGGCCGTAGCGGGCGATTATTTCTTTGAGGCGAGAGGCTATGATCTCAATGGCTTCTTCCCAGGTTATCCTCTCAAATTGACCGGAACCTTTCGGGCCGACTCGGCGGTGGGGGTAGAGGACCCGGCGAGGGTTGTATACCCATTCAAGGTAGTGGTTGAGCTTGATGCAGAGGAAGCCCTGGGTTATGGGGTGGGCGGGATCGCCCTGGATGGAGACAGCTTTGCCGTCCTCAACTTTGACCAGGAAAGCGCAGGTATCAGGGCAATCATGCGGGCAGGCGCCTCTTACTTCCACCGCTGACCCCCTCAGTTCGGAAATTGCAGCAGAGATTCAAGGTAATCGTCGGAGACGCGCCGCCGGGAATAGACGGCCCGACGCCTGGATAGGGCCTTCGGGATGACCGTCAGGCCCGCAAGCTGGCCCCTTATCCTGGCCCTGGCTGCCTCCCCCCGCCACGCCTTCAGAGCATCGGCAGTTATCCTGAGCTGAGCTTTGATGATGAGGGGCCAGTATTTGCGGAAGAGGGTGCCGGGGTAGTCTTTGGCCAGCACGTAGATGAAGTTGCGGCCATTGTAGAAACTGGCCAGCTTCCCGCCACCTGTGGCGCTCAGCCTGTGGTAGACCACTGCTTCCGGGGTGTAGATGCACCGGTAGCCGGCTATCTGAGCCCGCCAGGCCAGGTCCACGTCCTCGCAATACATGAACATATCCTCGTCGAAGAGCCCGATATCCTCCAGCATGGCTTTCCTGTAGGCGGCTGCGCCTCCGCACGCTCCGAAGACGTATTCCTCCCGGTCGTATTGGCCTTCGTCTTTCTCCCACACACCCCTGTTGCCGGGGATGCCATCTATCCGGTAGAAATCCCCCGCTGAATTTATAACCTCTCTCCGGTCGTAAAGCAAGATTTTGCTCGCGGCCATCCCTGCCTCCGGGTGCCTCTCCAGGGCACTCCAGAGGGCTTCCAGCCAGCGGGGGTGAGCCTCGGCATCGTTGTTCAGGAGAGCTATCACTTCGCCTCCGGCGGCCTTTATCCCGGCGTTGGCTCCACCCGTGAGGCCCAGGTTCCTCCGGAGACCGATCACTTTGACCTCCGGAAATTCCTTTTCCACTATTGCCAGGGAGCCATCGGTGGAGGCGTTGTCCACCAGGATGACTTCAAAGTCCCTGAAGGTCTGCTCTCTGAGGGATTGGAGGCACCCCCTCAGGAATTTTTCACCGTTCCAGTTGGGTATAACCACGGAGATCTTAACGCCCATGGCCTTTAACCAGGTCAGGCTCCCTCTCGAAGAAAGCCTTCAGGGCTTCCTCCCAGGGTCTCAGGGTTATCCCTATCTGGGCTCCGGCGAAGTTCCGCAGCGGGGTGAAGAGGGGAGGCTTCGCCACCCTGACCCACTCCCTGGAGGTTATTGGTTCCACCGGCACATCTTTCCTCCCCGACAGCTCCAGGATCAGCCTGGCGAATTCGTAGCGGGAGCAGTAGCCGGCGTTGGTGAAGTGATAGGTCCCGTAGAAGCTGGTGCGGATGAGCCTGGAGATAGCCTCGGCCAGGTCCAGGGCGTAGGTTGGATTGCTCACCTCGTCGGTGACGACCCGGAGGCTTCCCCGTTCATCGGCGGCCCGGATTATTTTGGTGACGAAGTTGTTCCCTCCATGGTAGTAGAGCCAGGCAGTGCGGACGATGAAGAAGCGGGAGAGGATTTCCCGGACGAACTGCTCTCCGGCCAGTTTGGAACGGCCGTAAACCCCGACAGGGTTCGGGCGGTCAAATTCCCAGTATGGTTCCGAAGCTGTGCCGTCAAAGACCTCGTTGGTGCTCACGTAGACCAGTGAGGCGCCGCATTCCAGGGCAGCCACAGCGACGTTGCGGGTCCCCAGAGCGTTCACGGCGTAAGCTTTCTCCGGCTCCAGTTCGCACCCATCCACATTGGTGAAGGCGGCAGTGTGGATCACGACATCGGGCCTGAATTTCTCCAGGCATTTCATTACGGAATCCAGCCGGGTTATATCGCATTCCGGCCTTGAGAGGGGCAACACTTCGTCTTCCCTGAGAACTTCCAGGAGTGCCCGGCCGAGCTGGCCGGAACTTCCGGTGATGGCGATCTTCATCTCACTCCTCCACCTCAACTTTCCGCACCAGGCTTCCGCGGAGGGACCATGGGCCTGCTTCCTCTACTTTTACCATTACCATCTGGCCGTCCCAGTTCCCGGGGTCTTCGAAGAAAACGAGCTTGTTGGTCCTGGTCCTGCCGAACCAGCGCCCCTTGCGTCTCCCTTCCACCAGCACTTCCACTTCCTTTCCCACAAGCCCGGCGTTTATCTCGGAAGCGATCTTCTCCTGAAGCTCTTCCACGAGCTTCAGTCTGCGCTTCTTCTCTTCCGGAGGGACATCGTCCCTGAGGCGGGAGGCAGCGGTGCCGGGACGGGGTGAGTAGGCTGCCACGTGAACCACATCAAACCTTATCTCCTCCAGGAGCCGGTAAGTGTTCATGAATTGCTCTTCCGTCTCCCCCGGGAAACCGACGATGACGTCGGTGGCGAGGCTCACACCGGGGATGGCTTCCCTTATCCTCCTGACAAGTTCCCTGTATTGGGCTACGGTGTAACCCCTGACCATCCGCTTGAGGATGATGTCATCTCCAGACTGGACCGGTATCTCAAGGTGTTCGCAGACTTTGGGCAGCGAAGCCACCGCCTCAATGATCCTGGGGCTCATGTCGGCAGGGTGGGATGTCAGGAAGCGGATGCGCCAGAGCCCCTTTATCGGGTGGATCAGTTCCAGGAGATAGGCCAGATCCGGTTTGCCCGGGAGGTCCCGGCCGTAGGAATCCACATTCTGGCCGAGGAGGGTGACTTCCCTCGCCCCTCGCCTGACCAGTTCCTCCACTTCGGCAATGATTTCTTCGGGAGGACGGCTCCTCTGTTTTCCCCGCCTCAGCCTCACGATGCAGTAGGTGCAGAAGTGGTCGCAGCCGTAGACTATGGGCACGTAGACAGAGACGGGAGCCGGGAGAGGGGGTCTCACCCAGCCCTCGCCCAGGGCCATTCGCTCCCTCACAGCCCTTATGAAGCCTTCCACGTCGGAGGGGCGCAGGAAAAGGTCCACGTATGGGTATTGTTCGTGAAGGGTCCGGGCATCGTCCACGAAGCAGCCCATCACCGCCAGGAAGGCGTCGGGGCGGCGGCGCTTTACGGCCTTGAGGGAAGCCAGATGCCCCCTCACTTTGTCTTCGGCGCTCTGCCGGACCACGCAGGTGTTGAGCAGAAGGACGTCGGCCTCCTGGGGGGCGGAGACCCTGACGAAGCCCATCTGCTCAAGGGCTTCCGCCGCCCTGGCCGAGTCCGCATCGTTCATCTGGCAGCCTATGGACCAGAGGTAGTATTTGAGGGGAGCCATCAGCGCCTCAGTTTAGCCAGAGTGGAAAAGACATGCACCCAGAGGGGGCTCTTCCTGCCTCCTATCCTGCCCCTCCTGAGGGCTTCCAGGAACTCCTTCTCTCCTCCGAACGGGTCCATTTCCACCCACGCTGTCCCTATTTCCCAGGGGGTATGGGCATCGCTCCCCGCGGATGCAGGGATGCCTCTTTCCGCCGCAATCCGCATGGCTTCGGCATTATCGGCCTGGAGGACGGTCCGCGCATTGAAGCCCTCAATGAAATCCACTTCCTCAATTATCTCAAGCGCGTAAGGGCCCATCGCTTCCCGCCGGATGCGGTCAAAGGGGTGGGGTATTCCCACAATCCCGCCCTGCTCCCGGATGAGGCGGATGGTTTCAAGGGGGTCCAGGTCCGGGGGGATCTCCTCTTCAATGAAGAGGGCCAGGAGCTCGCCCCGTCTGGTCCGCACCTCTTCCCCGACTATCACCAGTTCCGGGGCCAACTTCCTGGCCTCCAGTGCCCCGGCTACTGTGTTGTGGTCGGTCACTGCTATCTTTGATAGGCCTCTGGCCCGGCTCAGTTCAACCACGCGGGCCGGGGAGCAGAGGCCATCGTATGAGAAAGAGGTGTGGAGGTGCAGGTCAACTTTCCACTTCATTCCCCGAAGACGATCCTCCCATCGGTCATGTCCGTTATCTTGACGAGGGAAACGATGGGGACGTTGAGGTGCTTGAGGCGCTCCCTGCCTCCCTCAAACACCTTTTCAATAACCGTCCCGATGCCGACGAGGGTAGCCCCGCTCATTTCCACGATGCGGACGAGCGCCTCAATCGTCTGTCCTGTAGCCAGGAAATCATCCACGATGAGGACCTTATCGCCGGGCTTGAGGAATTCCACCGAAACCATGAGTTCCACCATTTTGCCTTTGGTGTGGGAGGGGGCGAACTGCCGGTATGCACCGTCCACCATCGTTATGGGCCTGGTCTTGCGGGCGTATACCAGCGGGACACCGAGGGCCAGTGCAGTGGTGAGGGCGGGGGCGATGCCAGATATTTCGGCGGTGAGCACTTTCGTTATTTCCAGGTGGGCGAAGTGCTTTGCCAGCTCCTGCCCCACCTCCACCATCAACTTGGGGTCAACCTGGTGGTTTATGAAGCTATCCACCTTCAGGATGCCCCCGCCGAGGTTCCTGCCCTCTCTGAGGATGCGTTCTTTGAGGATTTCCATAGCAATCCTCCAGGATGGAATTTCTCCGGCTTGTTTTAAGTTTACCTGAAGGGGCCTTAAAAATCAAACCCGGTGTTCAATTCCCTTCTGCGGGGGAGGGAGTTTGCGCCTTTGAGGCATGCATGCTATAATTACTATCCGATTGAGGCAGTTTAATCCTGAAGCGAGGAGGAGAGGGAAAGTGCCGCTGGATAAAGCTAAGAAGCAGGAAATAATTGAGAAGTTCCGTCTTCACCCTGAAGATACTGGCTCGCCGGAGGTGCAGATAGCCCTCCTGACGGAGCGCATAAATAAGCTTGTGCAGCATCTTTCCGTTCACAAGCACGATGAGCACTCCCGGAGGGGGCTCCTCAAGCTGGTGGGCAAGAGGAGGCGCTTCCTCAATTACCTTCAGGAAAAGGATTACAGGCGCTACCGCAAGCTCATAGAGAGGCTCGGTCTGCGCCACTAAAATCATAATAGGCGAGGTCAGGAAAAAGGGGCACAGGAATTGGAAGGCAGGGCTCTGTTCCAGGGGTAACAGGGATCTGCCCTCCAGTCCCTGGCCTCCGAACCTGGCCTCGCCTGAGGATGGGTTCAGGAGGTGTTTAATATGAGCAGCACATTTAAAGTTCAGGTTGCCGATCAGGAATTTATCATTGAGACCGGCAAGTTAGCCTTTCAGGCTGGCGGAGCAGTAACAGTCCGGTGGGGTGATACCATCGTTCTGGCCACAGCAACGGCTTCAAAGGAGCCAAGGGAAGATGTGGATTTCTTCCCCCTCACGGTGGACTTTGAAGAACGCCTTTACGCCGCCGGAAAGATCCCGGGGAGCTTCTTCCGCCGGGAAGGACGCCCAAGTGAGGCAGCAATACTCCTCTGCCGCCTGGTGGACCGCCCCATAAGGCCTCTTTTCCCCAAAGGGATGAGGAACGAAGTCCACATCGTCATAACAGCTCTTTCCTCCGATGGGGAGCACTCCATTGACATCCCCGCCATGGTGGGGGCGTCGGCTGCGCTGACCATCTCCGATATACCCTTCAACGGGCCGATCGGAGCGGTCAAAGTTGGATACATTGACGGGCAATTCGTTGTGAACCCCACCAATTCCCAGATGGAGAGGAGCTTAATTGACATAAAAGTAGCGGGGACGGAGGAGGCTGTCCTTATGGTGGAGGCCGGGGCCTCGGAGGTGCCGGAGGAGATAATCCTTGAGGCGATAAAAGTGGGTCATCAGGCCCTCCAGGCCTTCATCCAGGTCCAGAAGGAGATGGCTGAAAAAGTCGGCAAGCCCAAGATGCAGGTCCCCCTCTACCAGCTTCCCGAGGAGACCCTCAGGGCCGTGGCTGAGAGGGCCGAAGGGCCGATAAAGGAGATCCTCTGCCAGAACCTCATAAAAGCCGAAAGGAACGAAGCTCTGGATGCCCTCTTAGAGCAACTGGTGATGGAGCTCGGCCAGGAGCATTCCCCGCTTGACATAAAGGAAGCCTTCTTCCAGGTCCTGAAGGATATCGTCCGCAAGCGCATCTTGGATGAGGGTATCCGTCCCGATGGCCGTGGCCTCAAGGAGATAAGGCCGATAAGCTGCGAGGTGGGGCTTCTGCCCAGGACCCATGGTTCCGGCCTGTTCACCAGGGGCGAAACCCAGGTCCTGACCATTGCCACGCTGGGGACCCACAGCGATGAGCAGGTGATGGACAGCCTCATGGCCGAGGAGACCAAGCGCTTCATCCACCACTACAACTTCCCGCCTTACTCCACCGGCGAGGCCAAGCCGATAAAGGCCCCCAGCCGCAGGGAGATCGGGCACGGCGCCCTTGCCGAAAGGGCTCTGGTCCCGGTGATCCCATCCGAGGAGGAATTCCCCTACACCATCCGGCTCGTCTCGGAAGTCCTGTCTTCCAACGGCTCCACCTCCATGGCTTCGGTCTGCGGCTCGACTCTCGCTCTCATGGACGCCGGAGTGCCGATAAAGGCACCGGTGGCGGGCGTGGCCATGGGCCTTATAAAGGAGGACAGCCGTTACGCCATCCTGACCGACATCCAGGGGATGGAGGATCACCTCGGGGATATGGACTTCAAGGTGGCGGGAACGGCTAAAGGGATAACGGCCCTGCAGATGGACATCAAGATCTCCGGGATTTCCTACGAGATCCTGGCTGAAGCTCTGGCCCAGGCCAGGGAAGCTCGCCTCTACATCTTGGAGAAAATGCTGGAGGTCATTGACAAACCGAGGCCGCAGATTTCCCCTTATGCTCCCAGGGTTGGGGTCGTGAAGATTGAGCCGGAGAAGATCGGCCTCGTGATCGGCCCTGGAGGGCGCACGATCCGCCACATCATTGAGGAAACCAAGACCAAGATTGACATAGAGGACGACGGGACCATCTACGTGGCCGGAGCCGATGGGACTGGGGTTGAGAGAGCAATCCAGTTCATAAGGAGTTTGACGGAGGAGGCCGAGGTCGGTAAGATATACCTCGGCAAAGTGGTGAGGATCACGGATTTCGGGGCCTTTGTGGAAATCCTTCCGGGCAAGGAGGGCCTGCTCCATAAGTCCCAGCTTTCCGACCGCCGGGTCTCAAGGGTTGAGGATGTGGTGAAGGAAGGGGAAGAGATAATGGTCATGGTCATAGACATTGACAAGGATGGCCGGATAAAGCTTTCGCGCCAGGCGGTCCTGGAAGGCTGGACGGTGGAGGAGGCTCGGGCTCGAGATCGGCAGAGTCAGAAGAAGAGCGCTGCTTCAAGATCGCCGGCCAGCATAGGAGCCAGGATAAAGGTCAGGCCGATGCGGAAACCCTGAAATTTCCCCTGCGAAGGGGAGAAACACGACAAAGGGGTCTTGCCTGTTAAAGGCTTGACCCTTATTTTTAAATCTTGAGGAGGTGAGGAATCATGGCTAAGAAGTGGGTCTACATGTTCACGGAAGGTGGCGAGTCCATGCGCGACCTCCTCGGTGGTAAGGGAGCGGGCCTTGCGGAAATGACCCGGGCTGGTCTCCCGGTCCCTCCCGGCTTCACGATCACCACTGAAGCCTGCAACGAATACTTCAAGAACGGGAGGCAGTTCCCCGAGGGGATGTGGGAGCAGACCCTGGAAGCTTTGCGGGAAATTGAAAGGCAGACCGGAAAGAAGTTCGGCGATCCTTCAAATCCCCTCCTGGTCTCGGTCCGCTCCGGCGCAAGGGTGTCAATGCCCGGCATGATGGACACCGTCCTCAACCTGGGCCTCAACGACAAGAGCGTCGTGGCGCTGGCCAGGGCCACCGGCAACGAGTGGTTCGCCTACGACGCCTACAGGAGGTTCATACAGATGTTCGCCAGGATAGTGCTGG
>DAOUCW010000192.1:0-2516 GCA_034431695.1 Anaerolineae bacterium
GGGAAGTGGCTGCCGGTTTCGTCCGGGGCGAGATACCTCTGGAGGAATACAGGAAGCGCTGGGAAGAAAGGTGGGGCCGCCGCCTCCGGCGCAACTACCGCCTCAAGGAACGCTTCGGCCCGGACGAGCGGATGACCCAGGACTTTCTCAGGATCTTCGCCGCAGCCACCGGGGCGGTTGGGTAAGGCCATCACCACGCTCTGAATCCGGATAATGCGATTAAAAACTCTTGAGCGAACGGAGGAAAATATGGCTCAGGAGAAAGAAAGGACCGGCCTTGAACTCTCTCCCAGTGCTATTACGGTGCTACGCAAGCGATACCTCCGCAAGGACGAGAAGGGCAATGTCCTTGAAACCCCTGAGGAGATGTTCCGCCGGGTGGCAGAAGCCATCGCCGAAGCGGAGAAAGAGTTTGACCCCCGGGCGGATGTGGAGGGCTGGGCCGAGAAGTTCTACGATCTGATGGGCAGCCTGGATTTCCTGCCCAATTCCCCCACCCTCATGAACGCCGGCACCTCCATCGGGCAGCTCTCGGCATGTTTCGTGATCCCGGTGGA
This sequence comes from Anaerolineae bacterium, assembly GCA_034431695.1. Taxonomy (GTDB): domain Bacteria; phylum Chloroflexota; class Anaerolineae; order SpSt-600; family SpSt-600; genus SpSt-600. Next base: position 558 of record DAOUCW010000192.1, read on the forward strand.
GGACGATATGGCCAGCATCTTTGAGGCGGTGAAGGCCACCGCCCTCATCCACCAGTCGGGGGGAGGCACAGGCTTCAGCTTCTCCCGCCTGCGCCCCAAGGGCGACGTGGTCCGCTCCACCGGGGGCATCGCCTCGGGCCCGGTGAGCTTTATGCGGGTCTTTGATACCGCCACGGATGTGATAAAACAGGGCGGATGCCTCTCCATCGGCACCTGGGTGCGCACCAGCGAGGGCCTGAAACAACTCGGCGAGCTCCTCAACGCCCCGCCAATGGGAGAAAACCCCCTGCGGTGCTATGTTCAGGGACGGGATGGCTATGAGATGGCCCTTCTTTCCCAGGACAACGGAGTGGCCGACGTTTACAGAATTGAAACCGAGCATGGCTACGTTCTGGAAGCCACCTACAACCACCTGGTGCGGGTAGTCACCGAAGAAGGCCGCCTGGGCTGGAAAAGGGCAGAGGAGATAAGGCCCGGCGACTGGCTGGTGCTGAGGCGTGGTGGATACAGCGGATGGGATGCTCCTCTGCCGCCCTGCCCGCCCCAGCACCACAATGCCACCCCGGTTTCTCTGCCGGAAAGGATGAATCCGGAGCTGGCAGAGCTGATCGGCTACTTCATAGCCGACGGGTGCCTCTCCACTCTGAATCGCAAGCTGGCCCGCATCGTTTTCTCCGTGCCTCATAACACGCCCGACGTGGAAGAATGGCTGGTCTCCACCCTGCGCAAGTTCGGGGTTGAGCCTTCCAGGGAGCAGAAGCCTGAAGACGCATCGGTGCTGATTGTGGCCCGCAGCGTTACCCTGGCCGAGTGGTGGCAGAAATGCGGGTTCGATAAAGAAGGTGCTCTTAAAGCCCAGGTGCCCCGCCTCATCCGCACGGCCTCGCCCGAAAGCGTGCGAGCCTTCCTGCGGGGGCTTTTCGAGGGCGACGGCGACATTTCCAGCAACGGGCAGGTCCGTCTCTCCAGCGTATCAAAAGAGCTCATTGAGCAGGTGCAGCAACTTCTCCTGGCCCTGGGGATTGTGTCCCGCGTCAGCAAGGTGGAACGGACCAACCCCCGTTACGAACTGCGCATTTCTCACCGCCCCAGCCTGCTCCTCTTCGCCGAAACCATAGGATTCCGCAGCGAACTGAAACGAAAGCGACTGGAAGAACGACTCCCTAAAGCTTCCGGAGCTCGTAACGACCCCATCCCTTACGCCGGAGCCCTGCTCCGACGCTACTACACCTTGCCCGGTAGAGGATGCTCTGAAGGAAGAAAGCCCCGCTCGTCCCATCCTCGCCTTAACAAAGAAATAGCTCGTTACATAAGAGGAGAGAGGCTCCCCTCCAGACAACGCCTTTTGAGCCTTGCTGAAAGCGTTAAAGAGCTGGAGGGCTTGCGGAACGACGAATTGCTCCAGGAAGATCTGGTTTACACCAGGGTCAAAGCAGTCGGGAAAAGCCGGACTTACACTATGGACATTGAGGTGATAGGCAACGAATTCGTCGCCAACGGCTTCCTGGTGCACAATCGCCGCCGCGGTGCTAACATGGGCATCCTGCGGGTGGACCACCCCGACATCCTGGAGTTCATCTCGTGCAAGGAAAAGGAAGGGGCCTTCGCCAACTTCAACATCAGCGTGGCCGTAACCGAGCGATTCATGCAGGCCCTGAAGGAAGACGGCGAATACGAACTCATCAACCCCCGTAACGGGGAAGTCGTTAAGCGCCTCAGGGCGAGGGAAGTCTTCCAGAAGATTGTGGAGGGAGCCTGGCGCAACGGCGAACCCGGCGTCATCTTCATCGACCGCATCAACCACTTCAACCCCACGCCCCACCTGGGCCAGATCGAATCCACCAACCCCTGCGTCACCGGCGACACCCTGGTTTACACCGACCGGGGCCTGGTGCCGATTCGGGAGCTGGCCAGCGGGCATGGAGAGGTGCGTCTCGTGCTGGATGACCGCCTGGGGAC
>DAOUCW010000193.1:0-3257 GCA_034431695.1 Anaerolineae bacterium
CCCAGACGTAATTTCCGGTGGGCACCGGGGACCAGCCCTCACCGCGGCTGAGGTGAGCTGCGGAATCCCCCATTTCAAGGCTAATCCCGTCGGGGTAAGGGGAGCCATCAATTTTGAAGACCAAGGGCTCGCCGGCCGGGTCCGGGGGGAATTTCAGGCCGAAGACCTCCGCCAGGTAATCCAGTAACTCCGGCGGGACTTTGCGCGGGTGAACCACGATGTAGCGGATGTTGAAGAAGCGGAGGAAGTAGGGGGCGATTTTCCGGTCGTTCTCCGTGATTTCCGGCCACACCCTGTGGCCGTTCTCCAGGGCGATGATGGTGTTCAGGATTGGGGCTTCGGCGAAATACTGGAACTTGAATTCCGGATTGCGGGAGGTGTTTCCCCCCAGGATGGGCCTCCGGTGGAAGGTCTGGTAATACTGAGCGAACATTATGACCGGATCCATCGTGCCTGTGATCCGGAAGCTGTTCCGCCAGGCCAGGGGTATCTCCAGCACAGTCCCGGGCTCCGGGTCGGAGGCGATGGCCCTGTAGGCTTCCGGGATGCGCATGTCCGACAGGGGCAATGGGATTGAGAGGTGCTCGAAGGCGATGAGCAGGGCCATGGCTCCCACGAGGCCTTTTCGTCCTTTAAGGAGGGATTCCGCTCCGATGGAGGCGGCCACGGCCAGGCAGAGCATCACCAGAATGTTGTATCGGCCGGGGTAGCGATTGCCTTTGAAGAAAGGGATTTCCTGGAGGATGGCGAAAGGCATTGGTATTCCGGTGTCTCTGCCGTTGATGTGGAGGACGGGGCCGAAGGATAGCAGAGTGAAGAGGAGAGCGCCCACCAGCCAGAAGCGGGCTTCCTTCCTCCTGAGCCCGATCAGAGCGAGCGCCATAACGGCAAATCCGGGGTAAAGGTGCTGCCCCTTATCGTGGGGGAAGGGGAAGCGGTCCACGATCCGGCCGAGCAGGGGGTGCAGGCGCGTGGGCAGGAAGAAACCAGCGGGGTCGGCCGAGAAGACTTCGGCGAAGCCTGTCCCGCGCAGGAAGAAATCCCCCTCGGCCAGGAGGTCCGGCAACATGGCTGAGAGGAGCGGAGATATGCCGAGGAAGAAGAGGAGGAGCATCAGGGCTGTGTGGAGAAGGAAGGGGCGTGGGGGGTGGAGGCGGAAAGCGAGGACCCAGATGGCGTAGAAAGCGGTCAGAAGGAGGAGGAAGGAGGCGAAGGTCATCTCGGCCCAGGCCTGGAACAGGAGGAAAAGGGCACCGATCAGCGCCCATTTAGCCCCATCCCTTTTCCCGAGCCTGAGCATGGCCAGGGCGAAGAAGGGCATCCACTGGGAGCTGGCGATGTTGAACTGCCCGAGGGCAGCGTAGAAGAGCTTGCAGGAAGCGTAGCCGTAGATCAGGCCCGCCAGGAAAGGAGCCATTCCGGAGCGGTAGCGTCCCACGCTTCTGGCCAGCAGGTAAGCCCCGAAGGCCGAGAGGGCGAAGGAGGAGAGGAGGATGATGTTGGAGGCCGGGACGAGGCCGAAGGCGAACTGGAGTGGGATGGAAAGCACGCCGTTGAGGACGGTGAGGGTGTAAAAGGCCAGGTTTATGCCGATGGGGTAGAACATATACCGGCAGTAAAAGGGGGAAGTCCGCAGGTCCAGGATGGCATACCTGACCCACCAGAGATTCCAGGTGAGGGCGGGGTCGTCCCCACCGTCGCCGGGGACGTGGGTTGCGAAGTGTAGGGGCAGGGGCCAGGTTAGAACCAGGGCCAGGATCGCATAAACTGTGAAGAGCAGGAGGCTTTCAGGCCAGCGCTTTCTCATAAATCCGGTAAACTTTGTAGACGCGTCCCCCGAGGCGCTGGATTATCCGGTTCATCATGTAGTTGTTTTCCAGAATCCAGGACATCTCGCACCGGGTGTAGCCTTTCCTGAGGAGCGCTTTGGCCGTCTCCAGATAGAACACGGCGTCTATACCCAGGTTGCGGTATTGTTCTACCACGCCCATCATGAAGAAGCGGGCTGTGTCAATTTTCCTCCTATACCACAGGAACTTGAGCCATCCCAGGGGGAAGAGCCTTCCGTTCATCCTGTGCAGCGGGATGTTCACATCCGGCAGGGTGACCGAAATCCCCACCGGTTCGCCGTCAATCTCGGCCACGAAGACGAGTTCGGGGTCAAGGAAAGTCTTCAGGCCATAAGCCATGTGCCTGAATTCTTCCCGGGTAAGGGGGACGAAACCCCAGTTCTTGCTCCAGGCGGAGTTGTAGACCTTCCATCCCCTCTCCACTTCCCGGTCAAAGTCCCTCATGTTCAGGTTCCTGATCCTGATCTGCGGGCGGCTGAGGGCGGCTTCGGCGGCCTTGAAGACCTTCTCGGGTAAGTTCTCGGCGTTGTTTTTGAGGTCCTCGGCCTGAATTATGTAAGCGTAGAGGTCCATCGCTTTGACGAAGCCGGCCCTCTCAATGAAGTCCACGTAGTAGCGGGGGTTATAGGTCATCATGACGACGGGGCGGGAGTCAAAGCCTTCCACCAGGAGGCCGCATTCCTCGTTGGTGGAGAAATTCATCGGCCCCCGGATAACCTCCATTCCCCTTTCCGCCACCCAGCGGCAGGCGGTATCCAGCAGCGCCTGAGCCACGCCGAAATCTTCCACGCACTCAAAGAAGCCGAAGAAACCAGCTTTTTCCCCGTGGAAATCGTTGTGATTGTAGTTTATGTGGGCGGAAATGGTGCCGACCACTTCCTTCCCTCTGAGGGCCAGGAAGAGCTGGACCTCAGCATGTTTGAAAAACGGGTTGCGGTTGGGGTCGAAGAAGATCTTCCGCTCGCTTATGAGCGGCGGGACCCAGTAGGGGTCGCGGGCGTAAATTTTCCAGGGGAAGAGGATGAACTGCTCAACCTCCCTTCGGGTTTCCACCGGCTTAATTTCAAATTCACCCATTTTTCCTCCTGCCCGGCAGGGATTTGAGCCCGACGCTCTCAGGGCTAACACTGGAATTATATTCCGGACCGCAGCGCCGGGCAAATGATCCTCCGCCGGGAGGGCGGAGGAAGCGCTCCTTTCCGGGGCAGGGAGGCGATCGGCCTCTCTCGTCCCATTGCGGAAAAGGGGCGAAGCAGGCCTGTTACTGCCAGCTTCGCCCCCTTTCGCTGGCGACATGCTACGCATCAATCAGCGCAGTATCAGGGGCAGGTAAACCCGGTAGTATGGCTGGGCCGCCGCGCCAGTGGCTGCTTTCACCGGCCCGTAAACGGTCTCCCGGAACGACGT
>DAOUCW010000194.1:0-7088 GCA_034431695.1 Anaerolineae bacterium
ATTGAAGGTCTCTCCCTTCTCCCTGCCCCGCTTCGCAAATGGCAGGTCTTTCTGGGCCTCATCCTCATCTCGGGAGCCTTCGCCGTCTTTTTCCTCATAACCCCTGAAGTTTTCACCCCGGGCCTGGCGGGTTCAGAGCTCATGATCCTCTTCGGGTGCGGCGGAATCATGGCCCTGGCCTTCTCCCTCGCTATCGCCGAATTCAGAGGGAGCAACCGGTTCCCTTCCTTCGCTCCCGATGCCGAGGATAGCCCTGGTGAAGGAGCGGTGGCCTTGTTCGGGGCGAAGCCAGGGGAGAAGGCAGAATTGTGCCTCGTCCCGGACCCGTGGGAGCCTTTCTCCCTGGATCTGCTGGCTCGGCGCCTGGCCGATCGGGGATGGAAAGTGGCCGTATTGCGCTGGCAGGGTGTTCCGGATTGGAAAACAGCTCTGGGCCTCTCCGCCCTGGTCCTGGAGAAACTCAAGCCCCGGGTCCTCCTGGGCCACAGGGCAGGCGGAAACCTGGTCCTGCGCCTGGCATCGGAGAACGAAGGAATCAGAGCGATAGCCCTGGCACCCTTCAACAGCCCTGAAGAGGCCATGCCAGGGCTTGGCTGGCTCGAGGAAGCAGGCATCCTGACGGCCCTGAAGCGCCTCCGGGGAAGGGAAAACTTCCTGAAGGCACTCCTTCCGGTTGCAGTGCCGCCAAATGCTGATATAATTAATCCGGATATTTTGGGCGCAAAGCCCTGGGCAATGGTCCTGAGAGAAGAGATTGTGGAATTTATCCTGCAGAAGGTGCAGGGAACGCCGGGCCTTTAAATCCAACCCCCTTAAAGGTGCAGGCTTATGGATTATGTCCTTTTCAAAGCCATCAATGACCTGGCAGGGCGCTGGCCCCTGCTTGATGGTCTCATGCGCCTCCTGGTGAACGAATATTTTGTCCCCACCTCCATGGCTCTCTTGCTGGTGATAATGTGGTTCTGGGGGAAGGATGAAAGGAGCCGTGCTTATTACCAGCGGGTGGTTATCCTCACCACCTTCTCCCTCATAACCGCTAACCTGATCCTGAAAGGCATAAACCTCCTCTATTTCCGTCCCCGCCCCTTTGACACCCACCAGGTTAACCTCCTTTTCTACAGGCCCTGGGATTCCTCCTTCCCCAGCAATCCTGCCACCACCGGTTTCTCAATAGCCGTATCGGTCGCCCTCCACAGCCCCATCTGGGGGATTCCTTTCCTCATACTTGCAACCCTCTTCGGCTTCTCCCGCATCTTCTGCGGAGTCCATTACCCATCCGATGTCCTGGCCGGAGCTCTGCTGGGAACGGTTACCGCGTGGCTTTACTGGAAATATTCCGCGAGGCTTGAAAGAGTGGTAGCTCTCATTCGCGGGCTGCTGAAGAAATTCTGCCTGGCCTGAGGAGTTGGGATGGTCAAGGTGCACATCAAGCCGCAGGATGTAACTGTAGAGGTGGAAAAGGGCACTCTCATATCCGACGCCCTTGAAGCGGCAGGGGTGAAGATCCTCCTGCCCTGTGGAGGGCAGGGCCGGTGCGGACGGTGCAAGGTGGTGGTGGAGAAGGGAGAAGTCAGGCGCCGTTCCGTCACGCGCCTCTCCCCGACCGAATTCAAGCAGGGCTATGCTCTGGCTTGCCAGACTCTCGTGGAAAGCGAGCTCGTCGTCTTCGTCCCACCCCAGGAAGAACTCATAAAGCACAGACTCCCAACCGAAAAGGTAGCCGAGCGCATAGAACTCCCATTCCCCTGCGATACCGTCTCCAGGCCTTACATAAAAGCCTTTTACCTGGAAATAACCCCGCCGAGCCTGGCCGACAACACCACCGACTTTGAAAGACTGAAGAGGGAGCTCGCTATCCAGTATCACATCCGCGACCTCACGGTGGATCTCCCCGCTCTCAGGAAGCTTGCCCGAACCCTCCGGGAAGCCGACTGGAAAGTTACGGCCGTAGTGGAGATGCACAACTGGGCTCGCAAAGAACCCCCGCGCCTCGTAGACGTCAGGCCGGGAAATACCACCGGGAGGCTCTACGGCGCGGCTGTAGATATCGGCACCACCTCGGTGGTGGTATACCTTGTGGACCTGAATACTGCGCAGGTGGTGGATACGGCGGCGGAATACAACAAGCAGATCTCCTGTGGTGAAGACATAATTTCTCGCATCGTTTATGCCCGGAAGCCCGGAGGCCTTGAACACCTCCAGCGCCTCGTAGTCCAGACCATAAACGAACTTCTGGCTCAGATATGCCAGAGGCAGGGCATAAGCCCCGACGAAATCTACATGATGACGGCTGCCGGCAACACCACCATGATTCACCTCTTCCTGGGACTGTGGCCGGAGCCCATCCGCCTTGAGCCTTACATACCGACCATAAGGCATCCTCTCCCGGTCAAGGCCTCCGAAATTGGCGTTGAAATAAACCCGGAGGCCACCGTGGATTGCCTCCCCGGGGTCGGAAGCTACGTGGGAGCTGACATAACAGCCGGGGTCCTGAGCTCGGGCACCTTTTCCACCGATAAACTCACCCTCTTCATGGACATTGGCACCAACGGGGAGATGGTCCTGGGCAACTTTGACTGGCTCATATCCTGCGCGTGCTCGGCAGGGCCAGCCTTTGAGGGAGCGGGGGTCGAATCGGGGATGAGGGCAACGGCCGGAGCCATTGAAGAAGTATGGATAAACGCCCGCAACTACGAGGCCACCTGGCGAACCATAGGCGACCTCCCGCCCGAGGGCCTTTGCGGCTCCGGTATAATCTCCCTCCTGGCCGAAATGTTCATAACCGGGGTTATGGACAAGAGCGGGCGGATAAACCTTTCCCTGCCCACAAAGAGGGTGAGGGTCGGCCCCCACGGGCCCGAATACGTGGTGGCCTGGAAGGAGGAAACCAGGCACGGCGAGAAAGACATCGTCATAACCGAAGTGGACATCTCCAACCTGCTCAGGGCCAAGGCAGCCATATACGCCGGATTCCGCACCCTGGCCAGAGCCGTGGGCGTCCAGATAGCCGACGTGGAACAGGTGCTCATCGGTGGAGCTTTCGGGAAATACCTCAACGTGGAGAAAGCCATCCAGATCGGCCTTCTGCCCGATATGCCCTGGGATCGGTTCAAATTCCTGGGCAACACCTCCGCCCTGGGAGCCTACATTTGCCTCGTCTGCCCCGACATGCGGGAGAAGGTGGTGGAGATCGCCGAAAAGATGACCTACCTTGAGCTTTCCGCCGATAACACCTTCACCGAAGAGTTCACCTCTGCCCTCTTCTTCCCTCACACCGACCTTGACGCCTTCCCCTCGGTCAAGAGGCTGCTCAAAGGCACAGCAGCTTCCTGAGGAGGCCTTCATCCATGGATGCGGTAATTAAGGACGGGATACTGGTAACCGCTTCGGAAACCTTTGAAGCGGATGTGGGCATAGAGGCGGGCAAGATCGTGGCCATAGGGAAAGGGCTTGATGCTCCCCTGAAGATCGGGGCGCGCGGGTGCTATGTTTTTCCCGGCTTCATTGATGTGCACGTCCACCTCCAGATGCCTGTGGGGGATATAGTCTCGGCGGATGATTTCTTCACCGGCACTGTGGCCGCAGCCTGCGGAGGCACCACTACGATCCTGGACTTCGCTGAGGCTCACGGCCCTCAGACCCTGTCCGAAGCGGTGGAGGAACGCCGTCGCCAGGCTGATGGGCAGGTGGTGGTGGATTACAGCCTCCATCTGACCGGCAACCGGGACGACGACGATTTCCTGAGGGAACTGGCCCTGCTGGCCGAACAGGGTTACACGTCCCTCAAGATCTACACCACCTATCCGGGGCTTATGGTGGAGGACAGGCAGATCCTGAGGTTGCTTGAAGCCTGCCGCGATGCAGGCATACTCCCCATAGTCCACGCTGAAAACCACCACATAATTGAGCACATGAAAGCCAGGCTCCTGCGGGAAGGCAAAACTTCTCCCCGCTACCACCCGGTCAGCCGTCCATGCCTGGCCGAGGCCGAAGCAGCTCAGAGGGTGCTGGCGCTCGCGGCCATTGCCGGTTCCCCCGTCTACTTCGTCCACGTCAGTTGCGCTGAAACGCTGGAAGCCATCCGAAAGGCCCGGAAGCGGGGTCAGGAAGTCTACTCCGAAGTCACACCTCACCACCTCCTCCTCACCGAAGAAGAATACTTGAAGCCGGGCCTGGAAGGAGCCATGTTTGTCCTTTCCCCTCCTCTGAGGGAGAAGGGCCAGCTTGAGCCCCTGTGGGCTGCTCTCAGGGACGGTGAAATTCAGACGGTGGCCACGGATCACTGCCCGTGGACCCGTGCGCAGAAAGAGCGGGGACTCCAGAACTTCACCCTTATCCCCAACGGTGCCCCCGGGATAGAGACTCGCATCCCTCTCCTTTTCACCTTCGGGGTCAGGGCCCGGAAGCTCACTCTGAACCGCCTGGTGGAATCATGCTCCACGGTTCCGGCCAGACTTTTCGGCCTTTACCCCCGCAAGGGCACCATAGCCCCCGGAGCTGATGCTGACCTCGTCATCTTTGACCCGGAGAAAGAGGTGGTCCTTTCCTGGCGGAGCCTGCACCACAACGTGGACCATTGCCCGTATGAGGGCTGGAAGGTCAGGGGTTACCCGAGGCTCGTGCTCTCGCGCGGTGAAATCATTGTGGAAGAGGGCAAATTCCTGGGGGAGAGGGGGCGGGGCCTTTTCATCCCTCGCCGGAAGTTCAGGGCCGGAGAGAGGCTTTCTCAATGCGTGTTCCCTTCCGAGGCTTGAGGACGAAGGAATACCACAATCTCGCTTTAGCCGCTGTTGCAGGTATGCAAGTGGCTACACTATTATATAGTTGGAGTTATTTCTCCATTGAGACAGGTCTGAGCATAGATTTTATGGTCTTCTGGGGCGCTGGTTATGTTGCAAATTCCGCTGGCTATAGCGAAGTTTATAATCCCGAACTTTTGTCAAAAATCCAGGCTTCTTTCATTCCAGTAATGAAAAGGCTCGTCGTCCCTCACCTTTTTTTCTATCCACCGTTATTTGTTCTTCCTTTTCGCCTGTTCGCCCTTCTGCCCCCGATGCTGAGCTTCCGGCTCTGGTTTTTCATGAACTTATTCATTTTAATTTGGTATCTACGTTTTTTTGCCAGCAGGCTGGCATCCTGGAGTGGAAATAAAAAGTTCCTGGTGATGCTTTTGCTTTCCTACCCGGTATTTAACAATTTATTTTTAGGGCAAGTTGATGTGTGGCTTGTAATTTGCGTGGGAGAATTTATGCTGGCCTTATTGCGTGGAAAGCCCTGGAAAGCTGGAGTGTGGCTTGCAGGCCTGATTATGAAACCTCAACTGTTGATTTTAATCCTGCCTGCCATGTCTCTTGGAAGGGAACTCAGGGTACTGGGAGGGTTCGCTTTCGCTTCCCTAATTTTATTCATCATTTCCACGATCCTGGCTGGTCCTGAAGGGATGAAAAGGCTGTTTTCCTTGTGGTTAGGGGCTGCAGGGGGTGCTTTTGAGCCTGGCAGGGAGTGCATGGCGAACTGGCAGATGCTCGGCTTTCACTTCAGTTCTTTAATCTCTCCTGTTGTAGGCAAATTTGTAGAATGGCTCGGAATAGTTTCAACTGCAGCGTTGGCTTTATACCTCTGGGTCAGGGTTCCCCCTCGCAAAGAAAGAGCTTTCGCCAGCGTTCTTTTGGGCACTATCATCGCAACATTAAGCATTACATGGCGCTCTTATTACCACCTCTGGATGCTTCTACTTCCTCCTTTTATGTGCCTTGCTGAATCCTTGCCTCAGATTCTATTTGATATCTGGGTTTTTGCCCCGTATGGGCTTGTATTCCTCATCATTTTTGTGGGAGCTCTGGCCAAAGTTACGGGTTTAACTCTCCCCGCAAGCTATGGATGCCCCATTATGGCAAGTTCTTTCTTGATCATCAACTTCACCCTTCTGCTCTGGGCAGTGAAACAAAAGATGGCAATTGACCGCATGGGCCAATCGCCTCACTGATCTGCGTTTCTTACTGGCAGCGGACCGGCCGGGGCGGCCTTCCTTCCCGTGGCGCAAATCTTTGAATCCAGCCTAAGGCCTTAAGTCCGGGAATTCCTCCTCCGAAACCGACTCTGTGGCTGCCGTCCCCCCCGGCACCGGGTATAAAGTCACAGTGATTGCGGTATACTGAACTCCTCCCGGCGCAGAGCTTGTCTCAAAAGAGAGAGGCTCTTCAAACCGCTCCCGAACTACATTCCGGGTAAATTGCATCCGTTGGTCATCCCAGTCCTCTCCCAGGCTGAAATAAAGCTCATAAACACCATCTTCAATCCCTTCAACGGTAAAAGTATCTCCTGCCCTGATGTAGACAGCAATCAGAGGGGAGTTAGAGCCAGCACGGGTGAGAATAGCCACAGCATCCCGGCCGCTTAGTTCGTTCTTGATAGTAAGTTCACCATATCCACCCCTCGGGGAATCCTTGATGAAAGTCCCTGTCGCAAGCCATCTGGGGGTCGGGGTTAAAGTTGGCGTTGCCTCAGGTGTCGGCGTGCGTGTGGCGGTAGGGGTTGCTGTGGGCATCGGCGTGTGCGTGGCGGTAGGAGTTGCCGTGGGGGTAGAAGTCGGCGTTGGTGCAAAAGCCAAGTTCTGTATGCCGCAGCACCCCGATGAGGTTGAGAGCAAAAATCCGGACAAAATTACAAGAATTGTATGCCACACGGTTAACTTAAACATTTCCTCACCCTTCCCCGGGCTTTCAGTCACCCAACAGCATGTCGCTCAGCCGCACCTCCGAGGGCAGCGTTGGCTGAGGAGGCGGATTGGATAGCCTCGCCCGATTATAGTTTGTTTCAAAAGCATTTGTCAAGAATCGTAAAACACGGGAAAGGGCCTGGCTCTTGACCTGTGCCATAGCCGATCACCCGTGCGGGAAAGGGATTCCTTGTCCGGCTGTTACGCTTTGAGCTTGACTGAGCGGCGTTCCTGTGTTATGATGTAAAAAACTCCTGTGAAGAGGAGAGCAAATGAAGAGAATTCTCATGCTTTTAATCCTCTCTGCCTTACTTGCAGGAGGATGCACCCGGCCAAAACCAGCCCCCACCCCTACCCCCACTCCCAGAAC
>DAOUCW010000195.1:0-10850 GCA_034431695.1 Anaerolineae bacterium
TGGGGATTGAGAACCTCTACTCCCCCCAGTATTTCCACCTCCTCCCCTACCTGGACAACGCCCTCAGAGCCTACGCCCTCTACCACAGGGACAAGGATTACATCGTGAAGGACAACGAAGTCATAATCGTTGACGAATTCACCGGCAGGCTGATGTATGGCCGTCGCTACTCCGAAGGCCTCCACCAGGCCATTGAAGCCAAAGAGGGGGTCCCGATCCAGAGGGAAAGCCTGACCCTGGCCACCATCACCTTCCAGAATTACTTCCGTCTCTACAAGAAGCTCGCCGGGATGACAGGCACTGCCGCCACCGAGGCCGAGGAATTCCACAAGATCTACGGCCTTGACGTGGTGGTCATCCCCACCCACAAGCCCATGATCCGCATTGATTACCCCGATGTGGTCTACAAAACCGAAGAAGCCAAGTTCAGGGCCGTGACCAGGGAGATTATCCAGCTCCACTGCCAGGAGAGGCCTGTCCTGGTGGGCACCCTCTCCATAGAAAAATCTGAACGCCTCAGCTCAAGGCTCTCGCCTCAGAGACTCCAGGACCTGGCCAGGGTCATAATCCTGAGGGATGCCCTCAACTCCCGGAGCGACCTGGACAACAGCCAGAGGGAGCGCTGGAGCAAGGCCCTGAGCGTGCCCCTGGAGCAACTCGACCCCCGGGAGATAAACTCCATGGCGCGCAAACTGGGGGTCAACCCCAACATCCTGGCCCGGGAGAACATCCTGCGGCTGGCCCAGATCCTGGGGGTTGGGAACACCGAAAAGCTGGAGAAAACCCTGCGCGAAGGCATACCCCATCAGGTCCTGAACGCCAAGTATCACGAGAAGGAAGCCCAGATAATCGCGCAGGCCGGGAGGCCGGGGGCAGTTACCATTGCCACCAACATGGCCGGAAGAGGTGTGGACATCCTCCTGGGAGGGAATCCTGAGGGGCTGGCCCGGGAGAAGCTGCGCCAGGAAGGCTTTGACCTGACCCAGATCCGCTCGGCTGAATGGGATGAGGCCCTCAAGATGCTCCGTCGGGGGGAAGATCCCACCACTCGCTTCCCCACCCGCTGGGCTGAAGTCCTGGGGGAAATGTTCAGGAAGTGCCAGGAGGATCACGAAAAGGTTGTGGAGCTCGGTGGCCTGCACATAATCGGAACTGAGCGCCACGAAGCGCGCCGGATCGACAACCAGCTCAGGGGTAGGGCCGGTCGCCAGGGAGATCCCGGCTCCTCCCGCTTCTACGTCTCCCTTGAAGATGAACTGATGAGGAGGATGGGAGGAACTCAGGGCCTGCTGGAAAAGGTCTGGGCCGATGAAGATATGCCCATTGAACACAGCCTCGTAACCAGAGCCATAGAGCAGGCCCAGATCCGCATGGAAGGGTATAACTTTGACTACCGCAAGCACGTCCTTGAATACGATGATGTGGTTAACAAGCAGAGGGAAGTGATCTACCGGCAGCGGAGGGAGATCCTGCGTCAGAAGAACCTCCGCCCCTTCGTCATGGACATCCTGAAGGAGAAGCTTTCGGCTCTGGTAAACTCTTACTCAACAGCAGGCGAGGACGGCCAGCCCGACTGGAGGGGGTTGCACTCGGCAGTTAAGGGGGTGATCCCGCCTGATTTCCTGCCCTCGCCCGATAGCTGGCAAGGCAAAAGCCCCCGACAGGTGGAGGAAGAGCTCCACCTTCTGGCCGAAAGGGCATACGACTCTCTTGCCTCGGCCATGGCCCGCGAGTTCTGGGACGCCATGGCCGAACAGGGGAAGCGCCTCATTGACCTCGCCCTTGAGCCCAACCCTCTCTTCCGGCTGGTCTACAATGCCGTGGCCGAGGAAATGGGAGAAGAGCTGGAGGCTATCAAGACCAGACCCCTCACAGCTCTGGGGCGAACCATCAGGGAAAGGCTTGAAAAACCGATGGCCAAAGCTCTGGCGCTGGGCCGGGACCGCTTCGTCATGCTGAGGGTGGTGGATTCCCTGTGGGTCAGGCACCTCACCGATCTTGATGAACTCAAGGAGGGCATAGGGCTGAGGGCCTTCGGCCACCAGGACCCCCTCATCGCCTTCAAGCGGGAAGCCCATGAAATGTATGAGAACCTTCTGGCCCAGATAAGGGATCAGATAGCCCATGGGATCCTCTACACTTCTATCGCCATAAGGAAACCCGAACCGGCGCCTGCAATCCCTCGGGTCAGGATACCGGGCCCGGCAAAGGTGCAGGCCGCAGCTTCAAAGGATCCCCGGCACCTTGGGAGGAACGATCCTTGCTGGTGCGGGAGCGGCAAGAAATACAAGCACTGCCACATGCGTCAGGATGAGCTTGCGGGAAGGCGGTGAGATGGAGGGAAACAAGTTCTTTGAAAGCATAGACCCGGAACTTCTGGAGTTCATAAAGGCCAGGATAAACTCCTTCATAAAGTGGGACCTCCTCAAGCTCCTCTACTCCAACCCCCACACCGTTGACACCGCCGAAAGGCTTGCACGCCAGTGTGGGAGGTCGCTGGAAGATGTCCTCAAGAACCTGGAGGAGATGGTCCGGGATGGCCTGCTGGAGATGCACTTCGTGGCGGGGATACCAGTCTACTCCATTTCCAAAGACGAGAACACCCGCCGGCTCGTGGAGAAATTCCTGGAGGCTTGCAGGAACAGGCAGGTCAGAGTGAGAGTGGTCTACCACATCCTGAAAAGCAAGGAGGTGGGTGTTGGATAGGGTTAAAACGGGCGTTCCTGGCCTTGACGAAATGCTCTCGGGTGGATTCCTCCCGGTCAGCGTGAACCTGGTGGAGGGAGCTCCCGGGACGGGCAAATCCACACTGGGGATGCAATTCATCTACAATGGCATCACCAAGTTTGGCGAGCCGGGCCTGCTCATCACCTTTGAGCAGTTCCCCGAACAATACTACAGGGATGCGGAGAACTTCGGCTGGGATTTCCGCAAACTGGAGAAGGAGGGCCTTCTCAAGGTAATCATGACCAGCCCCGAAATCCTGAAACTTGACCTGGAAAGGGTCAGCGGGATGGTGGAGCAGGCGGTGATGGAGATGGGGGTGAAGAGGATCGTGGTGGACAGCATCACCCACTTTGAGAGGCTTGCTTCCGACCCCGAAAGCCTGCGGAACCTGGAGTATTCCTTCGTCAATGCCCTGAAGCGCCTGGAGCTCACCGCCATCCTGACGCGGGAAAGCCCCGTCCTTTTAGGGGGCGAGGCGGGAACCTACCCCCTCAGCTACATCGTGGATTCATACATCCTCCTCCGCTACGTGGAGATTGACAGCCGGATCTACAAGGCTATCCTGATCCTGAAGTTCAGGGGGAGCGATCACGCAAAGGATATCCGTCGCTTTGAGATAACTCCGAGGGGCATAGAGATACTGGAGCGATTTGAAGGCAGGGAAGGCTTGATGAGCGGCACTCCCCGCCGCATGGCTGAATCCTTCGTGGAGGCCTTCGTGAGGAAATGAGGCATGGAAGCCCTGCTTGAGCTCCTGTCCTGGGTCCTTTTCTGCCTGATCTTGATAACGGTCATGTATATCGCCAGATTTTACGAGAAGAAGAGCGGGCAGCGGACGTTCTACCAGTTTTACCCGCTGGCCGTTTTCCTCTTCCTGGTGGCTGCTCTGATTTACGTGGGGAAGGGGAACAAATTCGTGGGGGATTTCCGGGGGGATATTTTCTTCTCCCTGGGAGGGCTGCTCACCGCAGCCCTGACCGCTTACCTCTTTGAGTTGATGATGGGGAAGCGATGATAGAGCTGATGATAGCTCTCATGAGTTCTTCCGCCCTCGTTGGGGCCATATACTTGTGTTTCGTCCTGATGGAGCTGAGCCGCAAGCTTGGCTCGGTCACCAGGATGCCACCCTATTACCTCCTCTTCTACCCGGCCGGGGTCTTCCTGACGGTGGCCCTCTTTGCCAGGCTGATGGAGGCTTCCATGCTCCAGGTTCCTCAGGAGGCGAGGCCTCCTTTCCTCAACTCCCCGTATTTTTACCTTGCCGCCTACTACATCCCCCTCTTCATTGGGATGCTGTTTGCTTTCGCCGTTACAATAAAATATTGGGGCTGGATTTTCAGGGAGAGGTAGCGGAAGATGCTTCCGGAGTATGTGGTGGAGGAGCTTTTCTCAAAGCTGGAGGAAGCTTTCCAGGGAGCTGAACCCCTCCTGGCCTTCTACTGGCAGGTGAGGAACGGCTTCTGGGTTTTTTCCCGGAAAGGGAAGAGGTGGGTGTCAGCGGAGGAAGCGGGGGCTGAGGGCTGGGTCTTAAAGCTGCTCTCTTCTCTCATTGTCAGGGACTGGGAGAAGGAGAAGGAAGCTCTCCCGGTGGCTCATTCCCTCCATGGGGTGCCGGGTTCGTGGATAGCTACTCCTCTCATGGGCAGGGAAGAGCCTCTGGGAGTGCTATCAATCTCCAGTCCCAGGCCGGGCGCTTTCGGGGATCACCACCTCCGGCTGCTTGAGTCCTTCTCCTCCAACCTGGCCCTGACTCTGGAGAACGCTATTCTGAGCGAGAAACTTCAGAGGCAGAAGAGGGGCTTTGAATTCATCCGCAGGATGAACCTCCAGATGGCCTCTGTCTCCGATCTCAAATCCCTGGCCAGAGTCGCACTGGATGGGCTCACAAGGCTGTTTGAAGCTGACGCCGGATGGATAGAACTCCCCGGTCAGGGTATTCTGGGAAGCTCCAAAGAGATTGAGCTTGCCAGGAAGTTTCTGTCTCAAGCGGTGGAAAAGGGCTCCGCCGTCATCGCCGAGGAACTGGGCCAGCGTGCCCCTTTTGCTTCCATCATTTCTTTCCCCCTCAAAAAAGGCTTCAGGAAATTCGGAGCGGTGGCCCTGGCCTTCTCCTCCACCCACTTCTTTGATGAGATTGAGCTCTACCTGGCCGAAACCCTGGCCGAGCAGATAGCCCTTGCCGTGGAGAATTTCCTCCTGGCAGAGGAAAAGGAACAGAGGGCCAGGACCCTCTCTTCCCTCAATGAACTCAACCAGGCCCTTTCTACCACCCTGAATCCGGAGGATATAGAGCTACTGGCCGGGGAATTCCTAAGCCGCTTATTCCCGGTCAAGGCCGGCGCCCTCTACATTGAGTCGGATGGGGAAATGAAAGGGGTAGCGCGCTGGGGGGAAGAGCCGGAGCTGGTGGAATCTTTTAACCCCAGCACCTTGCGGGAAAACCTCAGTGACCGTGGTGTCTATGAAATCACCGGTCCTGGCGGTATCTCCGCCTTCGCTGCTCCGATCTGGCTGGCCGGTAGAATAGGGGGCTTCATCATAATTGCGAACCATTACCTGAGCAGTGAAGACCGCCTGCTCCTGAGTTCGGTGGCTGGGGTGCTGGCAGGGGCCTTCCAGAGAGCTACCCTTTACAGGGAAATGGAGAACCGCCTGGCGGAGATGGCCACCCTCTACGCCATTTCCGAGCAGGTGATGTCAAGCCTGGAGCTGCCGGTGGTGCTGGAGACGATTGTGGAAATAATAAAGCACGTGATGGACTGCCGGGCAGCCTGCATTTTCCTGCTCAATGAGGAGACGGGTTACCTGGAGATAAAAGCCTCAAGCGGCATAACCTCGCGCTGGCGGACAGAGGCCAAACTCAGGGTTGGGGAGGGGATAAGCGGCAAAGCGGTGGCCCTCGGCCAGCCCGTTTACGTGCCTGATACTTTCCTCGAGCCCGATTTCATCTTCTTTGACCGTTCAGTCCGCTCCATACTGGTGGTTCCCCTCAAAGTGAGGGGTAAAGTCATCGGCACCCTGAGCGTGGACCACACCATCCCCAACGCCTTCACCCCGGACGACGAGAGGTTTCTCTCCATTGTAGCCGTCCAGGCAGCTATAGCCATAGAGAATGCCACCCTGTATGAGCGGCTCAAAGAGAAAGCCCAGGCCCTCAAGCAAGCATACGAGGAGGTGAGCGAGCTCTCCCGCTTTAAGAGCGAACTCCTCCAGAATGTATCCCACGAGCTGCGCTCACCCCTCACCTTCATAAAGGGCTACGTGGAGCTCATGCGGGAGAAGTCTATGGGCCCCCTGACCCCCGAGCAGGAAGAGGCCCTTGCCGTGGTCTCGGAGAAGACGGACGTCATGACGAGGCTTGTGGAGGATATGATCACCCTGCAGAAGCTTGAGAGGGAGAAACTCAAGCTGGAGCCCGTCTCCCTGGAGGAAATCGCCCGGATCTCCGTCCGGAGCGCTGAGTTGATGGCCCGGAATGCGGGGATTGAGTTCAGGATGGAGATACCCCCGAACCTTCCGCCGGTGATGGGTGACAAGAACCGGCTCATTCAGGTCTTTGACAACCTCATAAACAATGCCATAAAATTTAGCCCCAACGGGGGGACCGTGACCATACGCCTCAGGGATGTGGGTGAATACATCCAGGCGGAAGTGGAGGACACCGGCATTGGAATCCCCGAGGACAAGCTGGACAAAATCTTTGAGCGTTTCTACCAGGTGGACAGTTCCTCCAGGCGACAGTTTGGAGGCATGGGGCTTGGCCTGGCCATAGTCAAGAACATTGTGGAGGCCCACGGGGGCAAGATCTGGGCCAGGAGCCAGCTGGGCAGGGGAAGCACCTTTTACTTCGTGATCCCGAAGGCTTGAGGGAGGTGCCTATGGCTATAACCAATTTCGCCCAGTTAATGGAGGAAGCACGTCGGAAGGGCCCCAGGATCGTGGTCGTGGCTGCAGCCCACGAGAGGGAGGTCCTGCTGGCAGCGCAGGACGCCGAAAAGCTGGGCCTTGCCGAGTGCATCCTCATAGGAGACCACTCTCTCATCCGTCGCATTGCCGCTGAGGATGGCATAGACCTGGGGAGGATGATGGTCATCCACGAACCCGACCCCATAGCGGCAGCTCGCAAAGCGATGGAGCTGATCAGCCTTGGCCATGCCCAGCTCGCCATGAAAGGGAAAATTGAAACCGGCCACTTCCTGAGAGCCGCTCTGGACAAAGAGGTGGGCATAAGGATCGGGAAACTCCTCACCCATGTGGGGATCTTTGAAATACCCGGCTTTGACCGCCTGATCTTCATAAGCGATGCGGGTGTTGTGGTAGCCCCAACGCTGGAGGAGAAGGTCGCCATAGTCCAGAACGCCATTGATGTGGCCCAGGCTCTGGGGATTGAATGCCCCAGGGTGGCCATCCTTGCCGCCACAGAAATGGTCAACCCCAAGCTCCCCTCCACCCTTGACGCCGCCAACCTGTCCAAGATGGCCGATAGGGGGCAGATAAAAGGGGGGATAGTGGATGGGCCTCTGGCCCTGGACAATGCCATAAGCGAGGAATCGGCCAGGATAAAGGGGATCCAGAGCCCCGTAGCGGGAAAAGCCGATATCCTCATCACGCCCGATATAGAGGCGGGCAATGTCCTGGCCAAAGCCATAACTTACTTCGCCGGAGGGAAGATGGCTGGCGTGGTGGTCGGAGGGAAATGCCCCCTCATAGTGGCTTCCCGCTCCGACCCCCACGAGACCAAGCTCGTATCCATAGCCCTGGGGGTCCTCTTAGCTCCCGATTAAGGTGAAGCCATGTTTTCCCCCCTGCTCAGGGAGAAGATCAGGCAGCTTCCCAAAGTGGATCTCCACCGCCACCTGGAGGGCTCCCTCCGCTTTTCCACCATCGTGGAGATAGCTTCCCGGGAGCGCATCCCCCTGCCCACCACCGACCCCGAAGCACTGCGGCGTTATGTCCAGGTTAACGAGCGCGATTTGCCGGATTACCATGCTTTCCTTGAGAAGTTCCGGATCTTGAGGCGCATTTACTCCAGCCGCGAGGCGATCCAGAGGATAGCTTACGAAGTTGTCGTTGACGCTGCCGAGGAGAATGTCCGCTACCTGGAGCTGCGCTTCAATCCCCTGGCCCTGGCTCAGGCTCAGGGGTT
Organism: Anaerolineae bacterium; assembly: GCA_034431695.1. GTDB lineage: Bacteria > Chloroflexota > Anaerolineae > SpSt-600 > SpSt-600 > SpSt-600. Next base: position 7,874 of record DAOUCW010000195.1, read on the forward strand.
CCCGCTCCGGAAGGTCAGCGAGTGGGTGATTGAAGCAGGCACAAAAGCGGCCCGGGAGAGGAAAATTCGCCTCAATTTCCTGGTGACCGTAACGAGGGACACCGACCTGGAAACGGCCAGGGAGCTGGTAAAGCTTGCCCTGGAGCTGAGGGGCAAGGGAGTGGTGGGGCTGGACCTGGCGGGGGATGAGGTGAACTACAGGGCTTACCCATTCGCTCCGCTCTTCAGAGATGCGCGCCGCAGAGGCCTCGGCCTGACCATCCATGCCGGAGAAGTAACCGGACCGGGAAGCATATATGAAGCCGTGGAGATCCTGGGAGCTCACCGCATCGGTCATGGGGTCAAGGCCATAGAAGATGTCAATGTGCTGGACCTTCTGAGGTTCAGGAAAGTCGTTCTGGAAATATGCCTCACCAGCAACCTGCAGACGGGGGCTGTGAAGAAGATTGAGGAACATCCGTTTCCGGCCCTCCTGCGCCTCGGAGTTCTCACCACCCTGAACACTGATGACCCCGGCATTTCGGGCACAACCCTGACCGATGAGTATCTTCTGGCTCTGAGGGGGCTTGGGATAACCCAGGAAGAACTTCTGGCCGTGCTCTGGAACGGAATCCTGGGGGCTTTCCTGCCCCCTGCCGATAAGGTTGAGCTTGCTGAGGAATTCAACCGGGAATTGCAGAAACTGAACCTGCCTGCAATGCCCAGGAAAGAGGAGGTCTGGATATGGCCATAAGGAACTTTGCCCAGCTTGTGGAAGAAGCTAAAAAGCGTGGTCCCAAGCGTCTGGCGATCGCTTTTTCCCACGAGCCTGCAACGATAATAGCTGCGCGCCGTGCCTACGACGAGGGTATAGCCATCCCCATCCTGATGGGGGAAGTGGGCCTGATAAGAGAAATAGCGGCCCGGGAAGGCGTTGACCTGGGGGATTTTGAACTCATCCAGGAAAGCAACGAACGGGAGGCCTGTGCCCGTGTGGTGGAAATGGCCCGGAACGGCCTGGTAGACCTCATAATGAACGGCCTGGCCCAGCCCGGCCACCTCCTCAGGGCTGCCCTGGACAGGGAGAAAGGCCTCCGCACGGGCAAACTGGTCACCGATGTGAGCATCTTTGAGATCCCAGGCCGGGACAAACTGCTCCTGATAAGCGATATAGGCGTGGTGGTTTCCCCCACCCTGGAGCAGAAGGTGGAGATCGTCCAGAACGCTATAGACGTGGCCCATGCCCTCGGGATAGAATGTCCCAAAGTGGCCATCCTGGCTGCCACTGAGATGGTGAACCCGAAGATCCCGGTGAGCATGGATGCCGCCAACCTGGCCAAGATGGCCCAGCGGGGTCAGATAAAGGGCGGGATAGTGGATGGGCCACTGGCCCTGGACAACGCCATTTCCCCTCGCTCCGCGGAGGTGAAGGGGATAAAGAGCGAGGTAGCCGGCGATGCCGACATCATAATCGCGCCGGATATAGAGGCCGGAAACATCCTGGCCAAAGCCATAATCTACTTTGCCCGTGGCAAAATGGCCGGGGTTGCAGTGGGAGCCAAGTGCCCGCTGGTCCTTCCTTCCCGCGCCGATCCACCGGAGACCAAGTTCGTCTCCATAGCTTTCGGGGTGTATCTGAGTTCACCAGCCAGTTAGAAAGGGGTTGTGGGTTTTTTCCTGCCCTATTGTGGTGGAAGGGCCATGCCCGGGGTAGACGATGGTCTCGTCGGGCAGGGTCAGAAGTTTGTTCCGGATGGAATCCATGAGCACTTCGTAGTTGCCTCCCGGAAAATCCCACCGCCCAACCCCCATGTAGAAAAGCACATCGCCGCAGAAGAGGATCCCTTCTTCAGGGGAATAGAGGGAAATACTGCCGGGGGAATGGCCGGGGGTGTGGATCACTTTGAGGTAAGCTTCACCGATCTTCACCTCATCCCCTTCCTGGAGGTATAGGTCTGGCGGGGGGCTGGAGGCGAATACGCCCAGGAAGAGCAAGCCGCCGCCCTTCCGCAGGAGGGATTCGTCATCCCTGTGGATGGCAAGGGGGGCGCCTGTGGCTTTGATGATGTCTTTATTCGCCATTATGTGGTCAAAGTGGCCGTGGGTATTAACGACGAGAGAAACCTCAATCCCGAGCTTTTCAACGGCTTTCAGGATCTTGCCTGCATCTCCTCCAGGGTCAATGATGATGCCCTTGCCGTTGAGTTCATCGGCCACAATATAGCAATTGGTCTGAAGCGGACCGACAGTCAGGCATTCTACGATCATAGGCCCTCCTCTTCCGGGCCAGAAGTTTAACACAAAACCCACAAGCTTTCAAGGGGTTTGAACGGGCTTATTCCGCTCTGGGGAAGAGGTGCAGGCCCAGAGAGGGCGGCCCCTTACATGGACTTCAAAACCAGCGGCAGGTAGAGCCACGATGACGGCTGCCGGAATTCATACGCCCCGATGTCCGGCTGGGAATCGCGGCGACGGTTCTCCAGGTCCACCGCCGGCGCGCCGTCGGCGGAGCCGGCGTTGATCGCCGGACTGCCCGCCTGCAGGTGGTAGTCTCCCTCTTCGCCCCAGGCCGGCCGGATAAAGCGCGGGTCGCCGCAGAGGTTGCCTGCCCCCAGCGAGGCGATGTTCGCGCAGGTGTAGACCGTATCCCCGTGCTCCAGGATGTGCTCGTTCTGCGGCAGGAAGAAGAGGTTGTGGTCGGCCACAAGCGTGCTGGCCGGGTTTATGTAGATGGGAGAGTTCTCCCCTCGCCCGCTGAAAATCGTGTTGCGGATTGTGATGTGCGCCGGCACGTTGGGGTAGTCGTATTGCGCATACAGCAGGTAATTCTGGCCGAGGAAATCATCCACGGTGACATTGATAATTTCAAAACGGGCGTTGGCCTGCTCTTCCGGCGTGATGACGATGGGCGCCCACGGAGTAACAGTGGGGTTGCCGTCTCCCCGGCCGTAGATGAGGGTGTTCTCTACGCGGCTCCCGTCGCCCCAGAGTTTCACCC
>DAOUCW010000196.1:0-19042 GCA_034431695.1 Anaerolineae bacterium
CCCCAACCCCGATTCCGACCCCTCCCAGACCCCCAACTCCTCCGATCGTGGTCCTGCCGACGACGGAGCCAACACCGACGCCAACTCCCCCGCCTCCCATTTGCCCCGACCCAGGCGCCGTCATCACCAGCCCGGGGGTCAATGCTGCCGTGCGGGGAGCTGTTGAAGTCAGAGGGACCGCAAATATCCCCAATTTCCAGTTCTACAAGCTTGAGTTCGGAATAGGCCCCGAACCCCAGTCCTGGTCTTTCATCCTGTCCGGAAATACCCCAGTGGTGAAAGGGGTCCTCGGCGTGTGGGATACTTCGCCCTTGCCGCCGGGAGAATACAAACTTCGCCTCGTGGTGGTTGATGTGACGGGAAATTACCCTCCCCCGTGCGAGGTCCCCATAAGGGTTCAGAAATGAAAAGCGGCTCAGGAAAATTAAGAGGGGGTGGAAATGATGATCATTTCCAGGAAAACCGATTATGGCCTGCGGATAATTCTTGAGCTTTCCAAACTGCCCCCCGGGACGGCTATCTCCGCCAGGGAACTGGCCTCGCGCCAGGGCATACCCTTCCCATTCCTCAGCAAGATCATAGCCGAGCTGGCCTCCAGCCGCCTCCTGGAAACCAAAAGGGGGCTTAAAGGTGGGATAAAGCTCTCCGTCCCCCCGGAGTCCATCACCGTTCTGGACGTCGTGGAAGCTGTGGATGGGGGCATTAACCTCTGCTACTGCTCGGCCCGCCCCGTTGACTGCCCCAGGCAGAGTTACTGCCCGATCCGAAAGGCCCTGAAGGAGGTTGAGGAGAAAATCAAAGGAGAACTGAGCAGCATCAACATCGGGGCCCTGGCCCAGGAAGAGCTCAGGGCTCTGGAAGCAGCACAACATTGAAGAGGGGAAGAGGAAAATGCCCATAGAGTTCGGAACGGACGGCTGGAGGGCCGTTATAAGCGATGATTTCACCTTTGAGAACCTGCGCCACGTAGCCCAGGGCATAGCCGAAGCCTTCGGACCCGGTAAGAAGATCGCCGTCGGTTTTGATACCCGGTTCCTCTCGGACCGCTACGCCATTGAAGTGGCCCGGGTCCTGGCAGCCAACGGCATCACCGTTTACCTCACGAAATCCGACACCCCGACCCCGGTCCTGGCTTTCTCCATCCCCCACCTCGGAGCCGATGGCGGAGTGATGATAACCGCAAGCCACAACCCCCCTCGCTACAACGGGGTCAAAGTGAAAGGACCTCACGGCGAGCCCAACAAGCCCCTGGCCAAGAAGGTGGAATCAATCATAAACTCCAACATTGAGCGGGGTATTCCTCCACGCCTCGTCCCTTACGAGGAAGCCCTGGCCAGAGGGGCCATCATCAGGTTCGACCCGATGCCCCCTTATGTTGAGCACGTGAAGAAGCTGGTGAACCTCTCCCTCATAGCCAGGAGCAATTTCAGAGTGGTGGTGGATCCCATGTATGGGGCCGGGAGGGGCTACATCAGGAGCATACTCCAGGAAGCAGGTCTCAGTTCTGTGGTGGAGATAAGGGGCGAGATGAACCCCGGCTTCGGCGGGATCCACCCGGAGCCGATAGCCCGCTACCTTGACGCTCTCGTCCGCACCGTAAGGGAGGGGTGGGACGTAGGCCTCGCCCACGACGGAGATGCCGACCGCATAGGAGCCGTTGACGCCGAGGGGAACTTCGTGGACCCGCAGAAGATCTTCGCTCTGATCCTCCGGCACCTTGTGGAGAGGAAGGGCTGGAGAGGCGCCGTCGTAAAGACTGTATCCACCACCATGGCGGTGGACAAACTCGCCTCCCGCTACAACCTCTCCCTCCATGAGACCCCCGTCGGCTTCAATTACATCGCCGAGCACATGATAAATGGCGATGTCCTGATGGGAGGGGAAGAATCGGGAGGGATGAGCGTGAAGGGTCACATCCCCGAGGGGGACGGCATCCTCATGGGGCTCCTGCTCCTTGAAGTCATGGCCGATAGCGGGATGCCTCTCAAAGCCCTGGTGGAGGATCTGGCCTCCGACGTTGGCCCCCTCTTCTACGCCCGGAAGGACCTTCCTCTGGACAGGCCCTGCCAGAAGAAGGCATTGGTTGAGGCTCTCAAAGCTTCGGTCCCGCCCCGGGTCGCCGGGATTGAGGTGAAGAGGGTGAGCGATCTGGATGGCTTCAAGTATTTCCTGGGAGATGAAGGCTGGCTCCTCATAAGGCCTTCGGGGACGGAACCCCTCCTCAGGGTGTATGCTGAAGCCCCAGATCGGGCCCTGGTGGACGCCTTCCTGGAAGAAGGGGAGAAGCTGGGCCTTAGGGCTATTGAATCCCTGCCTTAAAGGGAGACCGGTCCCACAACCTCCTTCAGCTTATCCATGGACTTGAGGGCCTCGGGTATCGTCAGCTCGAAGATAATGGGCCCTTCAAATTTTGCTTCCTTCAAAGAGGCGAAGAAGGCCCCGAGGGGGACCTCCCCCTCGCCAAGGGGCAGGTGGTCGGCCCAGCGGGGCGAGCCCTCGGGCTCGGGCCTGAACCAGGCATCGTGCAGGTGGACTTCTTTCAGGCGGGGGAGGCACTTCTTCAGGGCTTCATGGAAATCCACAGGCCCCGGCTGCCGCGAGAAGACGTGCCCGGTGTCAAAGCAGACGGAAAGGTCAAACTCCTCCGCCAGCCCCAGGGTCAGGTCCAGGGGGAACTGGATGGTCTCAATGGCCAGGGCGCGAGGCGGGAGGTTAGTCCGCCTGAGGATTTCCTCAATGCTCCTGGCCGCATTGCGCTGGAACATCAGCATGAGGAGGGGGCGGGCGAGGTCGGGAATGGAGGAGGAGATGAAGAATTCGGTGGCGAGGGGGCCGGTGGCATGGAAGACGTAAACTTCGGGGTCAAGAGGGGCAAACCGCAGGACCGCATCCACCATCACGTCCACTGAGGCCTTCCTTACTTCTTCAAAAGGGCTTGAGGGTTCGAGGGACCAGAGGGGGAGGTGGACTGTGTAGCGCAAACCGTGGCTTTCTTTAAGCTCCATCAATCGCTTCAGGGCTGGAACGCCGAAGCTGTGGGGGAAGAAGATGTTGAGGTCGGTGTTGAGTTCAATCAGGCGGAAGCCGTAACCGGCGATGCGCTCCACCAGCCCGGCCACGTCAAGAGGGGGCAATTTTTCCGGAAGGCCCGCAGGACCGGCCAGAAGGGGCGCTGCCATCTCCAGAAGGAGCGGCTCCTGAAGGACTTCTATCCCGAATCGGAACATGTCTACCTCCGCACCGGTGTTTCCTCCATCATACTACGGAGAATGCCCGGAGACAAGGGTAATTTCGGCGAGCTCCAGGAGGTCGCCTTCAAGCTTATCTCCCCTGAAAGCCGGGAGCCAATCCCAACTGCCGAACCGGTGCAGGCCGATGAGGAGCCTGTATCGGCCGGGGGCGATGTTCTCCGGGAGGTGAATCCGGTGGTTTGAAGGTATGAGGACACCGCCAGGCCACCGGTCCGTTGTATCGCGGCCCGCCGTCGGTGAGCCATCTTTGAACCAGACTTCCCTGCCGCTTTCATCCACAAGCCTCATGTAAAGCCAGAAGTGCTCCCTCGGGGGGGAGAAAGTCCGCCACGTGAGCTTCACCGTCTTGATCTCGCCACCCCTCCAAGGCCCCGGCTCTGATTCAAACTCCTGCAGGGCTATGGCCTCTCCGAACTCAGCCAGAGGAGCGGCTTCCCCGCGCACCGGGATGTAAGGCGGTGGGGCATGGACAGGCCGGATGAAAAGCCAGGGGGAAACCAGTGCGAGGAGGAAGAGGGCAGAGGCTACCCCTTTGAGCACGCCCTTCCCCAGACTCCTCAAGCCTGCCGCCACGAAGAGGGAGAAAGCCGGAAGGGCCGGGTAGAGGAGGCGAGCCTGGTCCGTCCCCAGGACCGTGGCCGTCCACTTCACCAGGCCTGCAATCACCCCGGCCACGTAAAGGGCCATGATCCACCAGAAAACAGGGCGCGAGCCCATGGGTCTGACCCTGATCCAGCCGAGGACTGCAGCGGCGGGAATGAGGCCCAGGAGGAAATACAGCCAGTTCGGAAGGCTTATGCCTATCCAGGCCAGCCACCAGGAACGGTAGAGGCCGCGAGCCAGCCAGAGCAAATCCCCCCAGCCCAGGGGAGCAGTCCGCAGAGCATTGGCCCGCAGGACGAGCTGCCAGCCCAGGGGATCGCCGTATAGCACGATGTTGCGGACGAACCACCACCCCGCCGCTGAGAGCATCCCGGCTACCGAAAGGAACCCAAGGGCTATGAAATCCATCACCCGGTTCCTGCCCGAATCCCGCGCCAGCTTGAGGGCGAGGAACCCCACCGGTATCCCCAGGACCAGGAGGCTCGCCTTGCTCAGAACCCCCAGACCCCAGAGCAATCCCACGCAGAAGGCGAAGGAGGCCGGCCTCTCAACTTTCCTGGCGAACCCGAGAGCTGTCAACAGAATGGTTGTGGCGCTCAGAGCAGAGGCCAGGTTATCGTTATTGGCCACGCCGCTTATGAACAGGAAGCCCGGGGTAAAGGCGGTCAGAGCTGCCGCCCCGAGGGCCACTGCGGGATCATCCGGGTAAAGGACGAGGCCGAGCCTCCAGATAGCCCACAGGGTAATGGCTCCGCAGGCCATGGAGAGGATCCGCACGAGCCACCAGGCCCTGGCCCAGCCGGCGAAGGGGAAAATTTCATCAGAAGTGTGAAGGAGCAGATTCTTCGGAGCGAGCGGATCGGCCAGGTTGTAATCGGAATTGGCTATGATGGCGAAGCGGCTCAGGTCAAAGGGACAGGAAAGGGTCGCCCCCAGAAGGTAGTAGAGGGGGGGCTGGAAACCCTCATGCTCCTCCGGGCCGACGGGAAGGCTGGCGTGCCTCACGATGTAGACCATAACCGAGAAGTGGGGGGCCTCATCCGGGGCCTCTCCCAGAGGGGTCAACGCCGAATATACCGGGACGAGGGCGAAGTAAAGGGCCAGGATGAGGGCGAAAGTCCGCCTGGTGCTCATCGCTTTTCCAGCCTGACCTCCCCGAGCAGGATCCTGTTGTCCGGGAAAGCGCCTCCCAGGACCTGGAGGTTCCGCACCTGAGGGAAGCGGTATAGCCCGGCTCCGATGGCATACCGGCCGGGCTCGGCATCCACCGGAACTGCGATGGGGTGAGGGTCGGCAATTATTTCCCCGGGAAGCCAGCGGGTGGTGGGAGTGAACCCACCGACCGGGTCCCCATCGTGCTGGGCGATTATCCTGCCGGTGGCCGGGTCAAAGATGTGGACGAAAGCCTTGAAGTTCTCATCCATGCTCTCAAGGCAGAGCCAGTAGAGGGTTACCTCGGCCCTGGAACCGGGGCGGATGGTATCGGGGGCCGAGTAGCCCACCAACAACGCTTTGCCCTCCAGGTTGTAGGATACGGGGACAGGAGGCGACGGCAACCTGAAGGGATAGAGGTAAAAGCCTAAGAGGACGAAAAGCAGGGCGACACTAATCAGGATGCCCTTCACGGCTCCCGGCGAACCCCTGTAGAGCCAGAGCAGAAAGCCCAGCATTGAAGCCAGGCTCACGGATAAAGCCCACCTCCGCAGAGGCGTATCGCCGAAGGCGATCTTAACGGTGTGCCTACCGGGCGGAACTTCCCACGAGAGGAGGCCCAGTGGGCCCAATGGTTCGGCCGGAATCTCCCTCCCGTTGAGGAAAACCTTCCAGCCGGGAAAGTAAAACTGGTGCCAGACGAGCCGGATGGCCCTGGTGGTCTCCACCTCCCACCAGGAATCAAGGAAGCGCTGGGGGCCTGGAAGGAGCTTTGGGATGACTTTGAGGGATTCGTATTCCGGCTCATCCGGGAAACGAGGGAGCGGAACAGCCGTCCGGTCAACTTTAACCGTTACGGGGATGAATTCCGCCGTCCAGGTTGCCCCTATCTGCCGGTTCCGGAAGTCAGTTTCCCACATGGAAAACGCCCTGAGGTCGGAAGGGGTCAGGGGCATGGGTTTGAGGGGGAGCTTCCAGAACGCTGCCGGGATGGCCAGAAGTATTGGGATGGCCCAGAAAGGCCCCGGAAGGCCCCATCTTTTCTGAAGGCGGATGAGGAGGGGGGCCAGACCTCCCCCCAGGAACGAAGAGGAGATGGCCGTCAGCAACATGAACCGCCAGGGATACTGGAGGGCATCAATCCATTTCTCCAGAGCGCGCCAGAGGGGGAGCGAGCCTCCCCACCGCATCAGGATGCTGAAGGCCAGGATTAAAATCATAACCAGGGTGAAAGGAAGCCCTTTCTTCTCCCGGATGAGGCCTGCGGCTCCGGCAAAGGCCAGCAGCAGGAAAACGAAAGGCACAGGGTGCAGAGCGACTGTCCCGGCGGGGGCGTAGGGGTAGAGGAAGTGGGGCTTGAGGAGCGCAGCCCAATCCAGCAGGTGCTTCTCGTAGCCCCGGCTTATCCCCGCCACCCCGATGAACACATGCTTCATCTCCCCGAGAGCCGGGAGCCAGTAGAAGGCGGCGAGGCCGGAACCTAAGGCAAGGGAAAGGAGAAGCCTGGCCAGCCCTTTTAAAGAAAGCCTGCCAGCCGGAATGAGGGCCACACCCCACAGCAGAAGCAGAGGGAGCGTCAGGAGGACCGATAAGTTGTGAGTCAGGAGGAGGCCGGCCCACGCAAGCCCACCCAGAAGGAAATTCCCCCTGAGCCAGCTCCAGAGGATGAGCGGAGGAAAGACGAAGGCCAGAGCCTCGGGGATCGCCCCCCGCGTGTAAACGTCGGCGAGATGGTATGGGAAGAAGATGTAGAGGATGGAGGCCAGGAAACCCGCTTCCTCTCCCCAGAGCTCCCTCACCAGAAGATACATGCTCCAGCCCGAGGCGATCAGGCTCAGGGCGATGAGCCCTTTCATCGCCACCACGGGGTTGCGGACCAGCAGGTGGATGCAGAAAGCGAGGTAATAAGTCAGGGGGGCGTAGAAATTGAGGATGGGATGGCCGTAGCCGAAGGCGAAATCGGCGAACCAGCGGGGGTATAGGTGGCCGGCCTCAATGTGCCTGATGAGAGAAGCTAAACGGTAAAAGTGGAATATCCCATCATCTGTCTGGAAGAAGCCCGCCCTCGCCAGGGGCAGGCAGGAGATCAACGCCAGGAGGAGCCAGAAATAGCGCTTCATCATGTCCTGCTCACCTTCACGCCCCTTGAAGCCAGCTCTTCTTCCAGGTGGGAAAGGGCTCTCCCCAGCGCCTCGCTGACCTTATCTGCATCGGTCCCAGAAGCTGCCAGGGTCACCTTGAGACGGACCTCCTTGCCGAAGGCCCTGGCTCTGGATTTGACATACACATCGGGATGCTGGCTGGCGATCTTCTCCAGAATTGCTGCGATGGAGGATTCGTCCCCGCACTCCACCGATAAAGTTATGCTCTCGTAGTGGGACTGGCCGAAAATTCTTTCCAGGAATGGGGCGAGGGAGGAACGAAAGATGCCCTTCATCTCCTCGGGGACGCCGGGGAGGGAGACTATGTAGCTTTTCCCATGCTCAAGGAGCATAGCCGGGGCAGTGCCGACGGGGTTGAAGAGGGGTTTGGCGCCCCTCGGGAAGAGGGCCATCTTGCGCCTGGGAGGAGTAAGGGACGGGTCCTGCACGTAGCCCGCCTGATAGAGGACCCGGTAGCGGTCTGCGATCATCTCAAGAGCTTCCCGATTCTCCTCCAGGGGGAGGTTCAGAGCTCTGGCTATGGCCTGGAGGGTTATATCATCGGCTGTGGGGCCGAGGCCCCCCGTGGTGATGATGAGCTCGGTTCCCCTGGCCAGGCTGCTCCTGAGGGCCCACCCGATCTCCTCCGGGTCATCCCCCACCATGAAGCATCGGGTGACCTTCCCGCCGAGGCCGGTGAGCTGACGGCAGAGCCAGTGGGTGTTGGTGTCCAGAACTTCCCCCAGAAGGAGCTCGTTCCCTATGGCGATTATCTCGCAGCGGATCTGCCCCATGGCCCCTTATTCCCCGCGCCAGGGAACCCCAAGAGGTATAACCTTCCCGGGGTTCAGGATGCCTTTGGGGTCCAGGGCCTGCTTTATGGCCTTCATTACCTCAATGGCCACAGGCCCGACCGCCATCTCAAGGAAAGGCTGCTTGAGAACCCCAACCCCGTGCTCGCCCGAAAGCACCCCGCCCAGCTCCACTGCCGTCCTGAAAATTTCCTCCGTTATTTTCTCCACCCTCTCCATATCCTCGGGCTTGCGCTTGTCAAAGAGGATGTTGGGGTGGAGGTTCCCGTCGCCCGCATGGCCGAAGACGGCTATCGGCAGGCCGAACTTCTCCGATATTTCCCGTATCCTCCTGACCGCATCCGGCACACGGCTCCTCGGCACGGTTATGTCCTCTCCGAGTTTGTTCGGGGCGCGACGGGCAAGGGAAGGGGAAACGGAGCGGCGGGCCTTCCACAGGTTGTTCCTCTCGGCTTCGTCTTTCGCCCCCTTCCCTTCCACTGCCCCGTTCTCCCGGCATATCCGGGCAATAGCCTCTATCTCCCGGCTCACCGCCTCTTCCTGATTGCCGTCAGATTCAAGGATGAGGATTGCTTCGGCCCAGGTGGGGAGTCCCAGGTGCAGGTATTCCTCCACCGTCCCGATGGTGGTCTGGTCCATAAGCTCAATGGAGGCCGGGATTATGCCGGCCAGGAGGATGCGGTGGACGGCCCTGCCGGCATCTTCAATTTTCGGGAAGACTGCAAAGGCTGTGGAGGCATACCTGGGCTTTGAGATGAGCTTGAGCAGGACCTCCGTTATGACTCCGAGGGTGCCCTCCGTTCCGATGAAGAAGCGCGAGAGGTTGTAGCCGGTGGCGTTTTTGATGACCTTGCCCCCGGTTCTGAGGATGCGCCCGTCGGCCAGGACAACCTTCATCCCGAGGACGTAATCGCCCGTGACCCCGTATTTGAGGCAGCGGGGGCCTCCGGCATTGCAGGCCACATTCCCCCCGATGGTGGAATACTTGTGGGAGGACGGGTCGGGCGGGTAGAACAGGCCTCTTTTCTCCACTTCGGCCTGGAACTCGGCAGTGATCACTCCGGCCTCAACCCAGGCGGTCATGTTTTCCTCGTCTATCTCCAGGATGCGGTTCATCCGGGTGAGGCAGAGCACGATCCCGCCCGAAAAAGGTATTGAGCCTCCGGCCAGCCCCGAACCCATGCCCCTCGGGATCACCGGGATCCCTTCCCGGTAGGCTACTTTCATCACTTCGCTCACTTCTTCCGTGGAGCCGGGGAGGACAACGGCTTCGGGTCTGTGCTCAAGGAAAGTGGCATCGTAGGAGTAAGCCACGAGGTCTTCAGGGGAGGTGAGCACATTTTTCTCCCCCACAATGGTCCTCAGTTCCCGGATAATCTGAGGCGCAATCATCCCTTTTCCCCCTCACTTTCAAGGGTGTAAGCCAGGTCCAGAAGTTCAACGGGGTGAAGGACCTGGATCCGGAGATTGTGCTTCCTGACTCCAAGCCCGAGCTGGAGCTGGCAACCGGGGCAACCCGTCGCCAGCACATTCGCCCCCGAGGCCTCCACTTTCCTGATTTTCCCTTCTAAGATGGCGGAGGAAGTCTCGTAGTGGGTCAGGATCTGGGTCCCCGCTGAGCCGCAGCAGGTATCGGCCCCTTCCATCTCCACGAACTCTTCCACCGAGGCTCTGATTATCTGCCTCGGCTGCTTCCACACGTTCTGCCCCCTCCTCAGGTGGCACGGATCGTGGTAGGTCACCCTGAGAGGGAGCTTGCGGGCTGGCTCCCGGAAGCCAATTTCCACCAGAAATTCGCTCACATCCCGGACTTTGCGGGAGAACCTTTCGGCTCTCTCGGCCCATTCGGGGTCATCCCTGAGGTATTCCCCGTATTCCTTCAGGGTGGAGCCACAGGTGGCGCAATCGGTGACGATGGCCTCCAGTTCTTCCCTTTCAAAGAGGGCGATGTTGTGGCGGGCCAGTTCCAGGAAGGTATCAAGCTCCCCGTAGCCCAGGTGGGGCATGCCGCAGCAGCGGACATCTTTGGGCAGGAAGATTTCGCACCCGTTTTCCGCGAGGACCCTTATGGATGCGGCGCTTCCCCTGGCGAAGACGGTGTTCTGGAAACACCCCAGGAAGAACCCCACCCTGTGCTTCCTCTCCCCCCTGGCCGGGATCAGCTCCGGAACCGAGGCCCTGAGGGGACGGAGGGGCAGAGGATTGGGCATGAGCCTCTCCAGGTCCCGAAGCTGGGCCGGAAGGAGGCGGTTCAAACCCAGGGAATGGAGGAGCTTCTGGAGCCCCAGCCGCTGGTAGACGATGAAGGGAAGCATGGATAGCTCAATGAGCCTGGGGCGGGTGAAGTATCCCCTGAAGACCAGTGGCTTTATCCAGGGCTGAGGCTGGGTCCTGTGCAGGTAAGCTCTCATCCGGAGGGCCAGGTCTGCCGGTTTTATGCCCACCGGGCAGACGGCATTGCAGGCCAGGCAGTCAAGGCAACTGTAAATCTGATCGACGAAATTCGGGCCCGGCTCCAGTTCACCCTCCAGGAACTTGCGGATGAGCATAACCCTCGCCCTGGGGGATTGCGTTTCTTTCAGAGTGACCCTGAAGGTGGGACATTCGGTGACGCACTGGCCGCACCGGATGCAAAAGAGGTATTGCTCCTCGGTTGGGAGTAAAGCTTCGGGGTTCACCGGCTCCTCTCCTGGACAATTGGCAGGGTTAGAAGAGCATGGGGGACGATAAGGACCTCGGCTTTGCCCCCCAACTCGGCTGAAACAATGCGGAAGGCCTCGTCCAGGTCGGAAGCGGGGATCATTTTGGCCAGGCGGACCATCTCCTGGTCCTTCGCGCCGGCGATTATCACCCGGCATCCTTCCAGGACTTTGGCCATTATGAAAGCCCTCTGCTCTCCGGGCTTGAGGCCGTATCTGCGGGCATCTTCCAGGATGGATTGGACATCGGGGGCGTTCCTGAGCATCTCAAAGAAGCGCTGCTCTCCCACCCCCTGGCCCGGCCCTTCGTCGCACGGCGCCGGGACGATGATGAACCCACCGGGTTTGACCACCGGGGTCGGGGCGAAGTAGAGGTAGCTGGCAGCCCTGGTCGCCTGGTAGAGGTTCACGTCCTTGGGATAGCCAACCCCTGCCACCACCACATCGTATTGCTTCGGGATGGGGACTTCGTAGATGGTCCTTGCTATGGTCACCAGCTCCTGGAAAGCTGCCTCCGGTTCGCCTGCCTTAACCGCCACCACCTCGCCCTTATCGTTGTTGACCACGTTCAAAATGAAGCGGAGGCCGGCCCTCCTGGCCGATTCGGTGATGGCTTCGTGGAAGGGGTTGCCCTCAATGCGCCCCAGGCGTGTGCCGGGGTGCTCGAGGATGGGGGGGCTGTGAGTGGCCTGGATGGTCTTCTCCCCGCCCGCTCCTATGGCCACGGTCTTGCGCCCCCCGGAGTAGCCGGCATACTGGTGAGGCTCCACCACGCCCGTGGCGATGAGTATATCGGCCTCGCAGGCTATCCGGTTGACCTGGAGCGGTATGCCCGTTTCGGTCTCCCCGAGGTCCATCAACATCTCGGGATTCTGGGGCTCGTGGTCCAGGACCCGGTATCGCCTGACCACTTCGGCGGTGAGCTTCTCCACCTTTTCCTCGTAGGTGGAAGGGCGGTGCATGCCAACACCGCAGAGGAGGGTTACATCCTCGTCCCTGACCCCGGCTTCCTTCAGCTCTTTGAGGATGGCCGGGACCAGAACGTGGTCGGGGCTTGCCCTTGTGGCGTCGGTGAACACGATGCAGACTTTATCTCCTGGCCTGGCCATTTCCCTGAGGGGAGGAGAATTTTCGGGTTCGGCCAGGGCTGCTCTCACCGCCCAATCAAGATCGGGGACCGGCTCTGCCTCCCTGGATTCCACCACGTGGCCTTCAAATCCCGGGGGCAATTCAAACTCCAGAAAACCTTTGCCGAAGGGGACCCTGAACATTGCCTCCTCCTGTGCCCTGGCTTTCCAGGGGGGGTTATACCACGAAAGGGATAACAGTGTCAAGGCCTATCGGGTTCGCCCGGTTTGAAGAGCCTGCTCATGGGTAAATCCCAATGGACGTCGGCTCGCCACCGTTTCTTCCCCGGAAAACTTGACTGAATGGCCATTCTGTGCTACAATGTTATTGATACTTCAACCATATCAATTCAGGAGGGTGGGTTATGGACCCGGTATTGCTTTCCCGAATTCAGTTCGGCCTCGGTGCTGCCTTCCACTTCCTTTTCCCTCCCATAACCATCGGCCTTGCCTGGCTTATCGTCTACCTGGGGTGGAAATACCTGCGTTCCGGGAGGGAAGAGGATGAGAAAACAGCCTTCTTCTGGATCAAGATCTTCGGCATGCTCTTCGCGGTTGGGGTGGCCAGCGGAATCGCCATGGAATTCATGTTCGGAACCAACTGGTCCAACTATTCCCGCTTCGTGGGGGATATTTTCGGTTCGCCGCTGGCCGCCGAAGGGGTCTTCGCCTTCTTCCTGGAGGCCACCTTCCTCGGTGTCCTGGTTCTGGGTCGGAAGAAGGTCTCCCGCGGCTTCTACTGGTTTTCTTCCCTGATGGTCGCCGTGGGCTCCACTCTCTCCGCCTTCTGGATCATCGTTGCCAACTCCTGGATGCAGACGCCCACAGCTTACAGGATCGTCGGCGAGGGGATTTTCAGGCGGGCTGAGCTGACGGACTTCATGGCCGCCGTCTTCAATCCTTCCACTCTGCCCCGTTACACTCACACCATCGTGGCCTCGCTCTTCACCGGTGGGCTGTTCATGGCCGGTGTCAGCGCCTGGTATCTGCTGCGGAAGGAGCATCAGGAGTTTGCCCGCCGTTGCTTCCAGCTCGGCATCACCACCGCAGCCATCTTCTCCCTGCTCATACTGGTGACCGGTCACTTCCACTCGGTGCAGGTGGCCCTGACTCAGCCGGCCAAGATGGCCACTTTTGAAGGCCTCTTCAAAACCCAGAGTGGCGCCGACCTCATTCTCTGGGGCTTCCCCGATGTGGCCAATCAGGCTATCCGCTTCAAGATCGCGGTCCCCAAATTGCTTTCTTTCCTCATTCACTTTGACCCCAACGCTACCGTGACCGGTCTGGACCAGATCCCGCGGTCCCTCTGGCCTCCCTTTGAATTGACTTTCTACCCGTATCACATCATGGTGCTCCTGGGTGGATGGTTCATCCTGATTTCCTGGCTCGGGATATTCCTTGGGGAAAAGAAGTTCACCTCCAGGCCCTACCTCAAGGCCGTCATGTATTCCCTGCCTCTGCCCTGGGTGGCTCTGGAACTTGGGTGGATGGCCGCGGAATTCGGGCGCCAGCCGTGGGCTGTATATGGTCTGCTCCTGACCAGAGATGCCATCTCGGTGGTGGTGCCCGCCGGACAGATCCTGGCCACCATTATCCTGTTCGTGGTGGTTTACTCCACGCTGCTCGCCCTGGCCATCTACCTCGTCTGGCGGGAGATAGCCAGAGGTCCGGAGCTGGCACCGGTTGCCGCGGCGGAAGTAGCCAAATCCCCCGCAAGGAGGTGATAAAATGAGCCACGATGTCCTGCGGAATATCTGGTTCCTGCTCATTGGGGTCCTGCTCACCGGGTATGCCATCCTGGACGGGTTCGACCTGGGAGCCGGAGTCCTTCACCTCTTCGTCGCCCGGAACGACAAGGAGAGGCGCCAGATCCTCAATGCGGTGGGGCCGTTCTGGGATGGAAACGAGGTGTGGCTGCTGACAGGGGGCGGGGCAATGTTCGCGGCCTTCCCCCACGTTTATGCTACCGTCTTCAGCGGATTTTATCTGGCCCTCATGCTGGTGCTATTCGCCCTCATTCTGCGGGCCGTCTCCTTTGAGTTCCGCAGCCGTATGGAAAGCCCGCGCTGGCGTTCCGTGTGGGATGTGATCTTCTTCCTGGGCAGCCTGATCCCCGCCCTCCTCACCGGAGTTGCTGTGGGCAATGTGATAAAGGGAGTCCCGCTGCACGAAAACATGGAGTTCGCCGGGAACTTCTTCACCCTCCTCAACCCCTTCTCCCTGCTTGTGGGACTAACCGGACTGGCAATGTTCGTGACCCATGGGGCCATCTACCTGGTGATGAAGACCAACGGACCGGTGAGGGAGCGAGCCAGGAAGTGGGCTTTCGGTGCGTGGACTGCCCTGCTGGTCCTGGTCATCCTGACGATAATAGCGGCCTGGCTGGAGGCGCCTGCTCGCTTCCAGGGCAAGCCCGCTTTGGTCTGGATTGTGCCCATTCTGACGCTGGTCTTCATGGTGCTGACCAGGATCCAGCTGACAAGGGAGAGGCCCGGCTGGGCTTTCCTCTTCTCAGCCCTCACCATCGCCGGCCTCATGGGGCAGTTCGGCGTCGGGTGTTATCCTTACCTGCTGCCGGCCCGCAACCAGGTTGACATCCTGGGATACAACGGCCTCAGCATCTACAACGCCTCCGCCTCCCAGCTCACCCTGCTGGTCATGCTGATCATAGCCCTGATCGGGGTGCCCATAATGCTGGCATACACTTCATACATCTACTACGCCTTCCGGGGCAAAGTTGTGGTGGAAAAGGAGGGGTATTAAGGCAAAAGGCCCCGGCCTTAACCGGGAGCCGGGGCCTCCCTCTATCCGCCACCCAGGAGGGGGATGAGTTTGACCTCATCCCCCTCTTCTATCACGTAGCTTTTGTCCACCTGCCTCCCGTTCACAAGCACAATCCCGGCCAGGGAGGAAGGTATTCCCAGCCCCTTCAAGGTCTCTTCCACGCTCCTTCCCCCCTTCACCTCTACCTCCGCCTGTCCCCCGGCGTAGCGGCTGAGGATGCCCACAAGTTTTACCTTTGCCACACCTTCAGGCTCCTGTTTTCACAATCTCCGTGAGGCCGAGCTCCTCAAGCTTCTCCCTGGTGGGGATGCCGTTCCTGTCCCGGCCACGCTTTTCGTAATATATGTCCAGCAGCTTCTGGAAGTCTTCCCATGTCACCGGCTTGCCCTTTGCGGGGCCAGAGGGAACGGGCTCTTTACGGTGACGCCGCCTTCGAGCCCAGCTCCTTCTGGTTCCGGGTGTATCGGGTGAGAAACCCCACGATGACGAACTTCGTCTTCATAGTTGTGCCATTATTTCACGGGCTATTTCCACCGCTTTCCTTGCCACTTCCAGCGCTTTCTCGGCGTCCTCCCGGTCGAAGAGCTCCCAGGGGGGCGTAAAGGCTTCCTCATCGCCATAGGTGGCAGCAATATGTTCTCTGTGCCCCATGGCTCCAAATACTGCCAGGCCGCTTTCCACCAGTGGGCGCAGGTGTTCCGGGAAGGTGCCGCTTTCGAGCAAAACCTCAAGCTGTCGTGCTGGAGGGGCGAAGTTTGCGATGATAGCCTTGGCCGCGTTTTCAACAGCAGCCTGGGCATCCCGCACACAATCGAGCCAGGCGTTTTCTTTGAAAAACCTCTCGGCCCTTTCGAGGTAACCCTCAGCCAGCCTCATCCGGTAGCTCGCTTCCCTAAGGGAGTTCACGGAACCCCTCCCAATCCAGAACCCAGGGGCGGCGAGGCGGCTTCTTCCACAGCCAGACGAAATCCCCATTGCACCTGCGCCGATACAGGCCAGCTTCTTCAATGATCTGGCGGATTCGGGCCAGCCTGGGGGTTATGTAACGCTCAGGGTCGTAAAGCACCTGGCCGTCCAGTCCCAGATCCAGGTAGAGCGATGGGAACTGCCCCTCGAATTCCTCGGGCTCTTTGGCCAGGATGGACACCGGGTAAGGGAAACGTCCAGCCACGGGTTTGTGCACGTGGAGGATGCGGGGGAATCGCCGCCTGGGGAGGTTCCGGGCGATGACGAAGAGGTCCACGTCGCTCCCGGGCCTCCCTTCGCCCCTGGCCCAGGAGCCGTAAAGCACCACCGCTACCAGGTCCTCACCGAAGTATTCACGCAAAGCCTGCACGATCTTTTCGAGGAGTGCCTCCGGCAATCGGCTGCTCATCTCTACTCCGGCTTCAACGTTAAGCGGGGAGCGCTTCTCTGCGCCCCCCGCTCCCGGATCGCGGCAGAAGAGGCTACCCGATGATTTCGGCAAGGCCGAGCTCCTCAAGCTTCTCCCTGGTGGGGATGCCGTTCTTATCCCATCCGCGCTTCTCGTAATACATGTCCAGGAGCTTCTGGATATCTTCCCAGCTCATCTTCTTGCCCTTAGTGGGGCCGTAAGTCACGGGCTCCTTGTAGAAGCGCGGCGGTGGGTAGTCCCACTCCCTTCCGAATCCCTCTATCTCGCGCACCCAATACATCCGGGTGAGGTTCCAGACCCTTTCCGAGATCTTGAGGAGGTCCTCCCAGGAACGGTCAATGCCGGTTATGGCCTTGAGGATTGGGGGATAGAGGCCGAGGTCAATGCTGAGCTCAACCCACTGGAGCCGGCAGGCCCCGAGGCAGTCAAAGAGAGGACGGACGTGCTGGAGGTAGATCACCCTCTCAACCTTATCGGGCGTAACGAGGTCGCGGCCGACCTGAAGGTCATACGTTATGGCCCAGGAGCGGTTGTGGTGAGCTCCCACATCGCAGGTCATGTAGCTCAGGAGCATGGCGGGGGCATTGTGGGATTCATATCCGCTCATCTCCATGCCCTTGACGTGGATGGCGAATTCCCAGGAATTCTCCCCGAGCTGCTGGGAAGCATACTTCACGCCTTCGGCCAGGAGGTTCCCGATCCCTTCCCGGCGGGCTATTTTCTCCAGGAGAGCGAAGACCACCTGCGGGTCGCTCCAGCGGAGCTCAAGGCCTCCGGTGTCTTCTCTGGTCAGGATGCCCTTTTCAAAGCATTCTATGGCGAAAGCGATCACGTTACCCGCTGATATGGAATCGATCCCGAGCTCATCGCAGAGCCAGTTGGCGTAGGCCACATCCTCTATGTCCAGGAGGGCGCAGTCCCCGCCGATGAGGGCTGTGGTCTCGTATTCGGGTCCTTCCACGTAGATGTTGTATTTCTTGCTGTGGGAATACTTGCCGCAGGGGCTGGGGCAGCCGAAACAGCCCTTATCGGTTACAACGATGCGCTCGCGCATGGTCTCGCCGCTGAGGCCGCTGTAATCCTCAAGGGCGCCGGCCTGGAAGTTGCGGACGGGGAAAGCACCCACTTCGTTGGACCAGACGGTCACGCCCGAAGTGCCGTATCGGACCCAGGCTTCAAAAGCCCCGGAGGCCTTGCAGGCTTTGTAGGCTTCGGTCCCGAGGCGCAGCAGAGCCTGCGGGTCGGCCACGGGTATATCTCGGGTTCCGTGGACCGCTATGGCCTTGAGTTTCTTGGCCCCCATGACTGTTCCCACGCCACCGCGCCCGGCCTGCCGGCCGAAATCGTGAGTTATGCAGGCATACTTGACCAGGTTCTCCCCGGCCGGGCCGATGGTGGCTATCTGGAATTCCTCCCCGAGGCGCTTCTTGAGCTCGGTCTCAACGGTTATGGAGCCCTTGCCCCACAGGTCCGAGGCATCCCGCAGCTCAACCTCGTCATCGTTGATGTAGAGGTAGACCGGTTTGGGGGAGATACCTTCAATGATGATGGAATCGTAGCCAGCATATTTGAGTTCAGCGGTGAGGTGTCCACCCACGCTGGCCGAGGCGTATCCACCCGTTAGAGGGGATTTGGTGGTAAAGTCCATCTTGCCGGCGCCGGGTGTCAAGGTGCCGGAAAGGGGCCCCGAAGAAACGATGAGCTTGTTTTCGGGACCCAGCGGATCAGCTCCTTTGGGGACTTCGGTGTAAAGGAAGTAGATGCCAAAACCCCTCCCGCCAAGGAACTTTTCGGCCACATCGGGAGGAGTGGGCTCTTTGGTGATCTGACCGGTGGTGAGGTTTACCCTGAGGATCCTGCCGCCATAGCCGTTCATATTGGCCTCCTCCTCTGCGCTCTATTCAATCCAGAGAGCTCCTGGCCCGCATACTTCAACGCATGCTCCACAGAGGTCGCACTCAAAGGGTGTGGGGTAGTCGGGGTGGGTGAAGATGACCTGCTCGGGACACTCCTTGACGCAGGCCATGCACGCGATGCACTCGTTGGGGTCAATGTAGTAGGCGCCTTTCTCGTTGACTTTCACAGCGTCCACGGGGCAAACCTGGGCGCAGGTGCCGCAGTTCGTGCAGGTTTTGACTTCAAAGACCCCCGGGGCCGGGAATTTGGGGATTATGGCCAGGCGGGCCTTCTTGGGGTTGTTGACTCCGAACCTGGACAGGCTGCAGGCCACGAGGCAGGCCCTGCACCCGGAGCACTTGGAACTATCGGCATGAAGGTAAACGGCCATGTCCACCCCCTACATCTGAAGGTATGAATCGGCGTAAATTACCTTGTTCTTGAGGATCTGAACCGTCTTCCAGATTGCCACCTGCTCCGGGTCCTTCATGTCAACCGCCGATGGGTCCAGATCCTCGCCTGCGGCCGTGGCGTCGTAGAGGGCGAGGAGGAGCTTGCCAACCGGAGTGCTGTCGTCCCGCTGTTCAATTATGCGGATGACCTCATTCTGCTTCTCATCCAGGGGGTCAAGGATGGCGGCATCAAGTCCCACGGCCATGAGCATCACCAGGTAGACCCTGTTGATGAGGCTGCGGTTCTCCTTCGGAACGCGGTTGGAGACGTTGGAGAGGCCGACCACCGTCTTGGGGGCGGGATCGCTCAGGGCTTTGAAGTAGCGGACGGCTTCAATTGCATTGGGCACGTATTCCTGGCACCCGTTGACCGTGAGGACAAGGGGGTCAAGGTATATGTTCTCCACCGGGACGCCCATCTCGGTGAGGCGGGGGATGAGGATTTCCATAGCGATGCTGGCCCTCTCTTCGGCGCTGACCGGTATCCCGGCCTGGGTCATCGTCAGGGCGATGACGGGCACGTTGTATTTTGCCGCCAGGGGGCCTATGGATGTGAGGCGCTCCTCTTCGGCCGAGACGGAGTTTATCATGGCCTTCAGGCCCAGCTCCTGGCACTTCTTGAGGCCGGCTTCAATGGCCTGGGGGTTGGTGGTATCAAGGGAGACGGGAGTTCCGGGAACAGCCTCATCAATCACTTCAATGAGCCAGGGCATGACCTCATGCCCATCC
>DAOUCW010000197.1:0-2780 GCA_034431695.1 Anaerolineae bacterium
GGTCCAAAGCCCCCCGTTTCGGGGAGGGGTCAGAGGAGGGATTTCTCCTGACGTAAAATCTGCATAACCACGGGCTTGCCAAACTCATCCACAAAGCAACAGTGAGGGAAAAACTCCTTGGGGGGACTGAAACATCAAGCCTAACCACCCGGACCCCTCGCCTGCGAGGGAGATGATCTCCCTCCGGCAATTTGCGGGCTACCCCCTGCAGGAGTCCGCTGAGGCCTGGCTGTCCCTCGTGGATGCAGTGTCCAGGCAAAAACACGAATTCACCCCGCAGCAGAGGCAAAAGTCAGGCACTATCTGACGGCGCTTGCGCCGGACGTTGCTGCGAACGCAGAGGGCAGATGGGGCGAGGTCAGTCCACTGTCCCCATCACTGAACCTGCCCCTGAAATCATTTGCACGAGGGCTTGGGCCGCACGCTTTCCGGTGGTATAATTGCTCTGAAAAATCCCGGGAGAGGTGTATGGATGAGGATTCTGCTGGTAAGCCCTATCTCAAAGGTCTGGAACTCCCGCAAGCACATCCACATGGGGCTCGGTTACCTGGCGGGCTCTCTCCTCAAGGCCGGATACGAGGTGGAAATCTTTGACGCCGTGGTGGAGGACGAGCCCCTGGATTCTTTCCTCAAACGCAATCCCTTTGAGGTGGTGGGGATCTCAAGCCCCACCCCCCTGATCTACGAAGCCTGGGAAGCAGCTCAGGTGGCCAAAGCTCACGGCGCTATAACCATCCTCGGGGGGCCTCACCTCACCATAATGCCCCACGAGTCCATGGAGAGGCCGGAAGTGGACCTTGTGGTGCGGGGCGAGGCAGAGGATACCATCGTGGAACTGATGCAGGCTCTGGAAGAAGCCCCTCCCAGAAACGGGAGCGAACCCGATAAGCCCCGCCTCTTCCCCGAATCCGTCTACGGCAAGATCCTCGGCCTTTCCTTCCGAAACGAAGAGGGTCAGATAATCCACAACCCTCCCAGGCCCCTCAGGAAGGACATTGACAACATCCCCTGGCCCGCCTATCACCTCTTCAAGATAGAGAGATACACTAACCTCCAGCCCCTGACCGACGGCCTTGACCCCAACGCCAGAGCCTACACCATCCTCACCTCCCGCGGCTGTCCCTACCGGTGCATCTACTGCTCAAAGCCCATAACCGGCCACACTTGGCGCCCCCGGGCCCCGACCGAGGTCATAAAAGAGTGGCGTTACCTGGTGGAAGAATTGGGCGCCACCGAGATCGGTGTTACCGATGATGTCTGGAACCTGGACCTGGAAAGGGCTAAGGAGATATGCCGTCTCCTCATAAAGGAAGGGCTGAACAAGGTCCCCTGGATCACCATCCACGGCATGAGGGTGACCAGCACCGACGAGGAGCTTTTCCGTTTGATGAAGGAGGCCGGCTGTAAGAGGGTCGGGTTCGGCGTGGAGAGCGGGAACGAGGAGATCCTCCGGCGCATAAAGAAAGCCCAGACCCTGGACCAGGTCCGGGAGGCCTTCAGGAACGCGCGGAAAGCCGGGCTTGAGACCATGGGCTTCTTCATCTTCGGGCTTCCGGGGGAGAACGAGCAGACGATGGAAGATACCATCCGCTTCGCTCTGGAGCTGGACCCCGAACTTGCTAACTTCATGATGGCTGTGCCTTTCCCCGGCACCGAGTTATACGAGCTTGTGATGAGGGAGGGGAAGCTTTTCGCCAAAAGCTGGCGGGAGTTCGGCATCCACGACGATAAAGCCCACTACGAGCTCCCTGGCCTCCCGGCTTCCCTCGTGGAGAAGAAGTGGCACGAGGCCTACCGCCGCTTCTACCTGAGGCCCAGCCGGATATGGAAGAGGCTCTGGAAGAAGGACACCTGGCGCCGCCTGCCCGAGCACATCGCCAATTTCCTGCGCTTCTTCAAGTAGCCCCGGGCTATGGAGAGGCTCCGGTTCTCGCTCTTGCTGTTGGCCCTGGGGACAGGGCTTGCGGGCTCCTTTGTGGTGAGGAATCCGGCCAGGACGGGCTTAGGGGTCGGCCTTCTGGCTCTGAGCGCTTTCCTCGGCTTCATATCCTCCCGGACTGAGAAGCCTCCTTCCTTCGCCGGAAACCTGCCCCTCACTTCATACGCCTGGAGGAGGATCATCGGATTCGGCCTGCTGGCTTCCGCAGCCTTCGCTTGCTTCGGGACGGTCAGGCTCTTTGAGAGGAGTCAGGGCCCGATTCCGTGGTTCTTCTATGCGCTATCGCTCCTTTGCTCCGGCCTCGCCCTTTATGCCCTTGAAGAGCGCCCTCAAAGGCCTCCGACCCCCCGGACAAATGCTCTCATCCCTGTCCTCATCGTCCTTGTGGCCTTTTTCCTGCGCCTCCACCGCATCGGCGAGATGCCCCCGGGCATATACTACGATGAGGCCTGCAACGCCCTGGATGCCCTCTGGGTTGATTCGTCGGGCTACCCGCCGTATTTTGAGGCCTGCAACGGCCGTGGCCCCCTGCTCATATACTCGCTGGCCCTGGCCTTCAGGCTTCTGGGCAAAGACCCGCTGACTCTGCGGCTTGTGCCGGTTTTCTACGGGACGGCCACTGTCCTGGCCTTCTACCTCATGGCGAAATTTGTGGATGAGAAGGTCGCTCTGTCAGGGGCGCTGCTCCTGGGAATAATGCGCTGGCACTTCCACTTCAGCCGTGTGGTATTTGACGCCGTGACCACTCCCTTCTTTGCCGTGCTATCCCTCTACTTCTTCTGGCGCGGCTTCACGGGGGGAGCCCTCACCGATTTCTTCCTGGCAGGCCTCATCGTAGTAT
>DAOUCW010000198.1:0-18273 GCA_034431695.1 Anaerolineae bacterium
TTAAGGTGGGAGATACAATTTACTTCTTAAACGTGGCTCAGGCAGCGACCAATGATTGGCGGGAAGGGGTGACGATATATCGGATTAAAGATGGTTCGTATCGGTATATAGAGTTGCCAGGGCATATGTGGATGCAGGACATAGCATATTACAAGGGGGCGGTGTATCTTGCCGGGAAGGAGGGGCTCTATCGGCTTGACCTTGAGAGTGAGAAGTTGGAGGTGGTTTTAAAGGCAGAGAATGCCACGGGAGTGATTTTCCCATGAAGATTCGCCTAACCACTCGCTGCAGCCAACCTGCTACGCTGGCGGCTGAACTCAGACGTTAGTCTACCAGGCCAGGAGCCATTTTGGAGTCATGCGTTACCTTGCAGAGCTTTTCTACTTTCAAGACCAAAGGGACTTCCCCTTCCGGAAATCCGTGTTGGTTACAGCAACGACCGTTGCTCAATGGTGCACTCATTTCTATGCAAGAATCATCGCTCCCCGAAGTCGTATTATACCCACCGAGAAGAAGGGACTCCTGCCAGCTGACCTTCAGGAGAGAGAAATCTTCGTTGCCCAATTGGTGGATTGGCTTTTCGAAAACTCAATTTCCGATGAGCTGTTTTGCTTGCTTTTGGACGACAAGCCTGTGCCACGCTCGGGGGGAGTAGCCAAGTTTGATCATCACGACGACACCTGTTGCTGGGTGCTCAATTTGACCGAAGAGGAGTTCGCCGAATGTCAAGCCAAATGGCAGGCGAACGGTTTGCCGAAGGATTTATTCTACCCGGAGCATGAGACACTGTGTGTTCCGTATCCTGGCAGAGGATTAAAGGCAAAATTCCTGCGAGCATTTGGAGTGAAAAAGTGTTATACACCCAAGCAATGGCAAAAGGAGCAAGGGATAATGGCTACCTGACAATGAGTGGCTGCAATTGGCCAACAGATCGTTGCCCTCCTCCAGGTCAAAAGCGAGTAGGAAGTCGGTGCTGATTTTCCGGGCCGGTGTAAATAGCGAGGGCCGGCTGTCCATCCTTTGCTCAAAGAGAGAGTAAACCCACTGACGGGCGTGAGCAAGGAATTCCTTGTCGTTTCAACCCGTCCGTTGTATCCCCTGCGGCCCCTGGAGCAACGGGCCAGCTGGCCATCAATAATAAGGGGAAGATGGGTGATCCGGTAGGTGCCCAGCGCTCCTCTATCGGGATGAAGGAGGACTCCTGCACGCCTCAGGCCCAGAGGGCTGGGTAAAGCGGCTTCCGGCGGACCCCTCTTCTGGGGAGGGCGATGCTTGCGCAAGATCTGCGGCCTCCGCTGGGCCAGGTGGAGGGCCAGCCGATGGCAGCCATATCCTGTCTTTTAGCTCCACCTCCGGACTGGTAGCGATCTCTTGGCGCAAGAACTACGCTTGTTTGACAAACCCTGTGGGAGAGCATATAATGCTCAGCTGGGTTGAGGGACTCCGCAATTGAGGCAAAGTGTAATTATTGCTCCGTTCGCCGATGACGCAGCTGTGAAGGACAATCTGGAGAAAGCGGACGAAATCTTCACCCCCTGTATTGCCAAAAGGGATAGCTGGATTTAAAGCACGATTTAACAGTGGCTACGCGAGACGCCCATTTCAGTGAGATTGCCGGCTTGAAAAAGGAGTCAGGCGATGAAAACGTGGAGAGAATGGATTGTCTCGAATCCTTCGGTGATGATGGGCAAACCGGTGATCGCTGGAACCCGGATCACAGTGGAACTAATTTTAGAAAAGCTGGCTGCCGGTGAGACGATAGAGGATCTGCTGGAAGCCCATCCCCGGCTGACACGGGAGGCCATTCAGGCGGCCCTGGCCTTTGCCGCTGAGGCACTACGAGCCGATGTGGTATATCCTGTTGAGGTGCCAACGTGAAGATCATGGCCGATGAAGGTGTAGATCGCCTCATTGTGGAGCGGCTGCGCCAGAGCGGCCACCAGGTATGGTATGTTGCCGAAATGGAGCCGGGGATTTCTGACGAGGTTGTCCTGGACCTGGCTAATCGGGAGGAAGCCTTATTGCTCACGGCAGACAAGGACTTTGGTGAGCTCGTATTTCGTCAGGGACGGATGACGAAAGGGGTCATCCTCATTCGATTGGCCGGTATCTCTCCGAGCCGTAAGGCGGAAATCGTGGCCTCCGCCTTGGCTGCGCACGGCGACGAGATGGAACAAGCCTTCACACTGATTACTCCGGCAGCCGTGCGCATCCGACGCCGAGTAATCAAATTAGAGGAAGACGACACCACCTGACGCCCGCTGCAGCTAACTCGCCTCCACTGGGGCTCCGGCGGGCGGTTAAGCTCGGTATCATTAGGTTTCCATATAGCCTATTCGTAAGTTCGGAGGAGAGCGAGATGGATACAGTAGCGCAAATAACACAAAAGAAGAACTTCGTGAGATGATAGAAACCATCATCGAGGAGAAGCTCTTGGAGTTACTCGGTGATCCTGATGAAGGGTTGCCCATCCGCGAAACCATTCGCGAGAGGTTGTTGCGCCAGAAGGAAGCGGTAGCGAAGGGTGAACGGGGTGAGCCATTTGAAGAAGTGATTCGGCGTCTTGGTCTGGAGTTATTCGCATTCTCCAGGCGGCATCTCGGGATTTAGAGCGATTGGATAAGGCTACAGGGCGCCGCATTGTTCAGCGTATTCGCTGGCTGGCCGAGAATCTGGATGCGATTCGTCTTGAGGCATTGACCGGTGACCTTGCAGGGTTATACAAGCTCCGGGTGGGTGACTACCGCGTCATTTATGAGGTGCTCTGGGATGAAGAGGCCACCGTCGAGGGATTTACCGAAGACGATGATAAAACGCCCACATCATGCCGCCCGACACCCGCTGCAACCGACTCGCCTCCGCTCCGGACGGGAGCGGGAGATAAAGGTATGCTCAAATTGAGGGGTAGCTATGCCCGGGAAACTCTTACAACGAGGAGGCTTTTTGCTCTTTGCCCTTCTTTTCTTTTCCCTCACAGGGATGTGTGCCGGGAGATCCTCGCCACCCACTCCTACACCTTTATTGGAGAGCATAAGGATAGAGCGGAGATATCCTCTGGAAGTTGAAGGGGGAGTGCTGGAGGATAACCCTTGGGGGGAATACTATGCCCCTGAATTCTCCCCCGATGGCCAATGGATGCTCTTCAGGAAACCCGTGATAGGTGGGGATGAGCTGTGGATAACGGATTCCCAGGGGAAAAATGCCCGAAGGCTTCTGGAAAAGGTGCGGGATTATGCCTGGTCTCCAGATGGGAAGTGGATTGCTTACACCCAACCCTTACCTGAGCCCCTAAAAGGTGCATCCCTCTGGGTGATAAGGGCTGATGGAACGAGTAAAAAGAAATTAGCCGAATCCCTCAAGACCGGGCGGGTGGAATGGACAAGGGACAACCGGCTGGTTTACCTGGCGACTGATGGTCCTATAATGAGCATTAGTCAGGATGGAAAGCAAATCAGATTTCTTACCCCTTCAGTTGAAGTAATTCGCTTCTCAATCTCGCCAGATGGACATTATCTGGCAATAGCTGATGAGACTGATGTGTGGCTGGTAGACTTGAAAAAGCCAGATGTTCTAAGAAAAATTACACCATACGCTGGGGCATATTCAGGGATACGAGGGGGCCTGGCCTGGTCTCCTGACAACCGATATTTAAGCTTTGCTTCCGATTAAAAAAGTGAAAACGGCCTGGTATCCTCACGACTTCGCCTGGTCACCTGACGGAAGGCTCCTCGCCTTTATAGGCAGAAAAGAACAACGGAGTTTTGATTTTGAGATTTACCTGTTAGATGCTGAAACAGGAGAGGTCAAGCAATTAACTGACGATCGGGAAGCCATACGGGGAGGCGAAAAATCAACACTCACATGGTCTCCCGATGGCAGGAAGCTCATATACGGAACTTCAAGGCTGCCAGGGCAAAAGGTGCAAGTGATTGAACTTCGCCCATAGCTTGACAAAGAGGCGGTCCTGGTGTAATCTTATACCCCCGGAGGGTATAAAGGGAAAGGGGGTGTCAGGGTATGCCGATCTACGAGTATCAGTGCACTGAGTGCGGGGAAGAATTTGAAACTTTTGTCCTTTCTTTCTCCAAGGCTGAAGAGGTGGAGTGCCCACGGTGCCACAGCCGCAATGTCAGGCGCAAAATCTCCCTCTTCGGATTCGCAGGCCCAAGAGGGAGCACAGGCACCGCGGGTTCGTCCTGCTCCACTTCAACAGTAGGCTGAGGAGTGTGAAGAAGCGGGGCCGGGAGCCCCGGGAAAATCCTGCTTCAAGGAGGGGATCATGCCTCTCATCCCGGCAAGGGAAAGGGAACATATAAAGAAATTCTTTGAGGAAAATCTGGTGAATCCAGTCCGCCTGGTAATGTTCACCCAGGAAATTGAGTGCGAGTATTGCGCCGAAACCAGGCAGCTGGTGGAGGAAATCGCCGAGCTTTCCCCTAAAATCACCGCCGAAATCTACAACTTTGTGACCGATAAACCCAAAGCCGAAGAATACAAGGTGGACAAAATCCCCGCCATAGCCATCATCGGCCAGAAGGATTACGGCATCCGCTTCTACGGCATCCCCTCGGGCTATGAGTTCACTACCCTCCTGGAAGACATAGTGGACGTCTCCCGAGGAGAATCGGGCCTTTCGGAGGCCAGCAAGAAGGCTCTGGCGAGCCTGACCAAGCCCGTCCACATCCAGGTCTTCGTCACCCCAACCTGACCATACTGCCCCATGGCGGTCAGGTTGGCCCACAAAATGGCTATTGAGAGCGATCTCGTCCGGGCTGATATGGTGGAAGCCATTGAGTTCCCCCATCTGGCGATAAAATACCACGTCCACGGCGTCCCCAAGACCGTCGTCAACGAGACCTTCTTCATTGAAGGAGCCATGCCCGAGGTGCTCTTCGTCCAGCAGATCGTCAGGGCTGTGAAATGACAAGGAGGACGAAATGCAGGAAATCATAGCACTTCTGCGGGGCTACATAACCCACTGGATTGAGCACAACAATGAGCATGCGGAGAAGTTCGCAGAATGGGCTGCCAGGGCTGAACAGGCCGGCATGAAGGGGGTTTCCGAGAGGCTGGCCAGGGCTTCTTCCCTCCTCAAGGAAGCTTCCAGAGAACTGGAAGCTGCTTCAAAAGAGCTTGAGAAGGGTCAATTCGTGTAGCTATGGCTGCCCCTCGCATTGAGATCAATACCGACTGGTGCAAAGCCTGCTACATCTGCGTGGAGATGTGCCCCCGCAAGGTCCTGGAAGTGGATTACTCCCGCTTCGTCAACGGCCTGCACCCGGTCATACCGGCCCACCCGGAGAAGTGCACCGTCTGCAGGCTCTGCGAGCTCTGGTGTCCCGATATAGCCATCGCCGTTTACGAGGTGGAAGGCGATGCCTGAGGGAGGATGGACCACCCGGAAACCTCCCCTTGAGCCGGGGAAGCACTTCCTGCAGGGGGATGAAGCCTGCGCCGAAGGGGCCATCGCGGCCGGTTGCAACTACTACGCCGGTTACCCCATAACCCCCGCCAGTGAGATAATGCACCATATCTGCCGCCGCTTCCTGGAACTCGGTGACGGACGGGTCTTCATTCAGATGGAGGATGAGATAGGCTCCATCGCGTCCTGCATCGGAGCCTCCTGGGCCGGAGCAAAGGCCATGACCGCAACCAGTGGCCCAGGCATTTCCCTGATGCTGGAGAACATCGGCTATGCCATAATGACCGAAACACCCATCGTGGTGGTGGATGTCCAGAGGGCAGGGCCAGCCACAGGCCAGGCCACCCGTCCGGCTCAGGGAGATGTCATGCAACTCCGCTGGGGAGCCCACGGGGATTACGAAATCATCGTCCTGGCACCCTGGTCGGTCCAGGAGATGTTTGACCTCACGGTGCGGGCCTTCAACCTCGCCGAAAGGTTCCGGATTCCGGTCATAGTGGCGGCGGATGAGGCAGTGGGTCACATGCGGGAAGGCCTCACCATACCGGCCGAAGTGGAGGTATACGAGAGGATGAGGACGCTCCCCGGGGAGAAGATACCGCCCTTCGGCGGAGCCGAAGTTCCCCCCATGCCCATCTTCGGGCAGGGCCACAGGGTGCTCGTCACCGGCTCCACCCACGACGAATGGGGATACAGGAGGACGGTCAGCGCTAAGGCCCAGGCCTCCCTCACCTCCCGCTTCCGGGAGAAAATCCTCAACCACCTGGATGAAATAGTCCGGGTGGACGAGAGGTTCTGCGAAGGGGATGTAGATGTGCTGATCTTCGCCTACGGCTTCACTGCCAGGAGCGCCCTGGCCGCAGTCAGGGAAGCACGCCGGAAAGGCATAAGAGCGGCCCTCTTCCGCCCCCAGACCCTCTGGCCCTTCCCCGAGAGGGAGATTGCGGCCCTCAGGGGGAGAGTGGGGGCTGTGCTCGTGGCCGAGATGAACCAGGGCCAGATGCTGAGGGAAGTCCAGAGGTTCTTCCCCCACGCCAGGGGATACAACAGAACTGACGGCGAAGTCATAACCCCAGCCGAGATCCTTCAGGCCGTTGAGAAGCTCGCAGGGAGGTCAGGCGATGAAACTGCATGAGTATCAGTCAAAGCAACTGTTCACCCGCTACGGGATCCCCATCCCTCAAGGCGAGGTAGCATCAACGCCCGAGGAAGCCAGGGCCATAGCCGAAAGGCTTGGCAGAGCCGTGGTGGTGAAAGCCCAGGTCCTGGTGGGAGGAAGGGGCAAAGCCGGCGGGATACGCCTCGCCCGAAGCCCTGAAGAGGCCGAGCAGGTAGCTTCTCAGATCCTATCCATGGAGATAAAGGGAATCCCGGTGCGCAAAGTCCTGGTGGACGAAGCCCTGGACATTTCCCGGGAGCTATACCTGGGCATCGTGATTGACAGGGTCCAGAGCAAGCCGGTGGTTATGGCCTCCTCCGAGGGAGGGGTTGACATAGAGGAGGTGGCCCGCCGCAGCCCCGAGAAAATAATCAAGGTGGCAGTTGACCCCTTCCTGGGCCTGAGGCAATACCAGGCGCGGGAGCTCGCCCTGGGGATCGGACTGGATAAATCGCTTCTCAACACTTTTGCCTCCATCGCCATGGGCCTCTACCGCTGCTTTTCCGAGAACGATGCCTCCCTGGCCGAGATAAACCCCCTTGCCCTCACTTCGGACGGGCGCCTTCTGGCCGCCGATGCCAAGATCGTTGTGGACGACAACGCTCTCTTCCGCCATCCCGACTTAGCTGCCATGCGCGATCCGGATGAGGATACGCCATCGGAGCGGGAAGCTCGAGCCCACGGAATAAGCTACGTCCAGCTGGAAGGAGAAATAGGGTGCATGGTGAACGGCGCAGGCCTGGCCATGGCCACAATGGACATCATCAAGCTCTACGGTGGTAACCCGGCCAACTTCCTTGACATCGGAGGAGGTGCAAGGGCCGAGCAGGTGGCAGCAGGGTTGCGGATCATCCTTTCGGACCCCAGGGTCAGGGCTGTGCTCATAAACATCTTTGGGGGAATAACCCGCTGCGATGAAGTGGCCAGGGGGATCTTAGAGGCGATGAAGGAAGTGGAAGTGAGGGTGCCGATGGTGGTGAGGCTCGTGGGGACCAACGAGGAAGAGGGGCGCCGCCTCCTGGCCGAGGCCAACATCATCACCGCCACCTCCCTCAACGAGGCCGCCGAAAAAGCAGTGGCTCTGGCAAAAGGCAAGGATTAAAAAAGAAGGCCTCCCTTTAAGAGCGCGCAGGGCGCAGAGCCGCGCGCCCTTTTTGCTTTTCCCTCCGTTCAATGCTATTATTGGTTATTGTTTCAATCCTGCACTGAGGAGGTAGCGGAGTTGCTGGCATGGCTGTATATTGCTGTTGCCCTGCTCCTCGCCCTTTTTGGCCTGAACCAGTTTCTGATCCTTGCTCTGTATTTCCGGCACCGCGACAAAGTCCCGCCTTCCCCCCCTCACCCCCGGGAGGAGGAATGGCCCCCGGTTACAGTCCAGTTGCCGGTATACAACGAGGCCAGCGTCATTGAAAGGGCCATAGATGCTCTGGCTCGCCTGGATTACCCCAGGGACAGGCTGGAAATCCAGATCCTGGACGATTCCGATGACGAGACCACCAGGATTGCCCGGAGGAAAGTCCGGGAGTGGGAAGCCAGAGGCCTGAGGATAACCCTCATCCACAGGGATGGAAGGGATGGCTTCAAAGCCGGCGCGCTGGCGGAAGGCCTCAGGAAAGCAACCGGGGAATTCATAGCCATCTTTGATGCCGATTTCCTCCCACCGCGCGACTTCCTCCGCCGCACAATCCCCTATTTCCTCCAGAACCCGCGCCTGGGCGTGCTCCAGACCCGCTGGGGTCACCTGAACCGCGAGTATTCACCGGTGACCCGAGCCCAGGCCCTGGCCCTGGATGGCCACTTCCTTGTGGAACAGGTGGCCCGGCAGAGGTCAGGCCTCTTCATGGGGTTCAACGGCTCGGCAGGAGTCTGGCGGAAAAGCTGCATAGAGGATGCAGGGGGCTGGCACAGCGATACCCTGACCGAAGATCTGGACCTGAGCTACCGTGCTCAGCTCAGAGGGTGGGAGTGCCTTTTCCTGCCCGAGATCGTGGTCCCGGCAGAGATACCTCCTCAGCTCAACGCCTTCAAGAACCAGCAGAGGAGATGGGCAAAGGGCTCAATCCAGTGCCTTATCAAGCTATCCCGGGATGTGCTCCGCTCCTCCCGGCCGGTTTTCCACAAGTTTGAAGCCCTTCTCCACCTCGGAAGTTACCTCGTCCACCCCCTCATGCTCCTCTCCCTCTTCCTGACCCTGCCCCTGGTGCTCCAGGGAGTGAAGATACACTTCCCCATGACTTACCTGATACTTGCCAGCTTCGGTCCCCCTGCCGTTTACCTCGTGGCAGCGCTCAGGGGATCGGAAAAGGGTCCCAGGGAAATGCTTTTCTTCCCCCTCCTGGCTCTGATGGGGATCGGTATTGCCCTCAGCAACACCATTGCCATCGTGGAAGTCCTGCTGAATAAGAGGGGAAATTTTGACAGAACCCCCAAGTTCCGCCTCTACCGGAGGAAGGGGAGCTGGGAGAGCAATCCCTATGCCATAAGGGTGGAAAAGACAGCTTTCTGGGAGATTCTGGCAGCCCTCTACGCCCTATCAGCCCTCATAGCGGCCTGGCTCAAAGGCTTCTACTGGTCCGCTCCCTTCTTCCTGCTGTATGCAGGGGGATTCGGCTACGTGGGGGTCGGAAGCCTGTGGCATTCCCTGCGCCCGAGCCTTTACCGGCGGACCGGAGGGAAAATGCCCAGGGCTCGCCTGAGGAACGGCCGCGGTCTCGCTTAAGGGGCAAGGTAAGAATCTATCAAATGGCGCAGTGCTTCCCTGTTCCAGCCCACGTAATGCCTTTTCCCCCGGATTATGAAGCTCGGGTAGCGGGTAACCCTGTAGCGGATGCACCTCCACAGACCCTGAAGGGAGCGGGGGTCTATCAGGATTATGTTAACCTTGTCCCCGTAGGCCCTGGATAACTCCAGGACCCAGTCCACCAGCCGGCGGAAATCTTCCTTCCATTCAGGGGGATAATCCGGGCCTTCGGTTCCGAGCCCCGCCTCCCTCATGAGGACGTGGCAGGAGACGCAGAGTCCGTAGCTTTCCAGTATCGGCGCTATGACTTCTATCCTCAGAGGCTCCATGGACACCACCTTCCCAAAAAAGGTGCCGGGCACCCTGAGCGAGCACCCGGCACCGAGGACCGCAGGTCTTCTTGCTTTTATTTGGAAGCCTTGGCGACTTCGGGCTTGACCCTCCTCACAGCCTGCAGGGCCTCCCAGCCCAGGTAGAGGCCAGCGACCGCCAGGATGACGGCGCAGATCCCGATGGTTATCTGCGCCACCTGGGCATCCCAGGTCTTGGCCGTAGGCAGAGCGATGACAAATGCCCTGTAGGCCGAGTAGATGAGGGAGGCGATGGTGGTCACATACATGAAAACGAAGGGCCAGAAAGTCCACTGGTAATTCTTGCCCTTGAGCCTGAGCCACATGGTGATGAGGAGGAGGGCAAGGGCCGCCATGAGCTGGTTGGCGCCTCCGAAGATCCCCCAGATCTGGATGAAGGGAGCGAACCAGATGAAGAAGATCGTCAGGAGCAGGGCGATGATGGTCCCAACATGCACGTTCTTGAGGATCGGGAAGCGGTCACCCAGGAGCTCGGCACTGGCCACCCTCATGAAGCGGACAACCAGGTGCATGATAGTGAGGGCCATCAGGCAGAGGAAGACGGAACCGTAAGCCACGCCGAAGCCCTTGCCCAGGAGGGCATCAATCTTCCAGTAGTTGAGGAAGTTGGAGAGGCCCTTCGCGAACACAGCCGCAGGAGCTCCCCATCCGCCTGCGTCCTGGTAACCCTTGAAGGAGCCGAAGGCTGCGGTTCCGGCGAGGAAAGCAATGGTGGCAAAGAACATCTCCAGGAACATGGCCCCGCCACCGACCGGGAGGGCATCCACTTCCTTCTCAAGCTGGCGGGCAGTGCCCGAGGAGCCAACCAGGGAGTGCCAGCCTGAGATGGCACCGCACGCTATGGTTACAAAGAGCATGGGCCAGAGAGGCAGCTTGGTCGGGCTCATGAACCCGGTGAAAGCCGGGAAGTCCCCGAAGCCAGGGTGCCCTATGAGCAGTCCGATAACTCCTCCCAGAACCCCAAGGAAGACGACCCAGAAGGAAACGTAGTTGATGGGCTGAGCCCAGCGCCAGATCGGGAGAACAGAACCCAGATAGCAGAAGATGAGGACCATCAGGCTTCCGATGAACCTCGCCTGAGTTACCTGGAGGAAGAGAGTGGGGGAAACGGTCTTACCTTCCACAACCTTGTAGCCGTAGAGGGCGCTGAAGAAGTTCTTGACAGCCGGGAGGGTTCCAAGCCAGATGCCAACAAAAGCGATGATCACTGTGACCACCGTGGTGAGGACTATATCCTGCTTCCAGCGGTAGAGCATCTGGCCCATCAGGAGGCCCGCCAGACATACGATTATCACGCCCAGAGGAACAGCAGGGTTGGTGAGGAGGACGAAGCCCACCTGAATCCCGAAGGCACCCATGATCATCAGGAGGTAGAAGTAGATGTAAATCAGGAGGAGCACTCTGGCGGTGGGGGAAATCAGCCTGTAGCTGAGGGCACCAAAGGTCTGGCCCTCTTCCCTGACCCCCATGATTATGCTGCTGTAGTCCTGGACCCATCCGATGAAGGTTGTGCCGAGGAGGATCCAGAGGATTGCGGGGAGCCAACCCCATTGCAGGGCAATGATGGGGCCAAGGATGGGACCGAGAGCGGCTATGGATTTGAATTGATAGCCGAAAAGCACGTTACGGCTGGCGGGGATAAAGTCCACTCCGTCCATATACATCTTGGCCGGGGTAGCTTTCTTGGGGTCAGGCTGAATGATCTTCTGGTCAATGGTGCGGGCATACCAGCCGTAACCGAGGAGAACGACCACAATTGCTATGAGGATCATTACAAGGCTCATCTTTACCCCCTCCTTTGGGAGTCACCTCTCCCGACCTGCGGTCCCTCCATCAGTATAAACACTGCGCCGATGCAGCCGTTTCAGAGCAAATTATATCCCGAAAAACCCAAATGTCAAATCAAGTTGACTGAAGTTCGGACCCGGGAGCACCGCCTGGAAAATCCGGGGGTTTTGTGCTAAAATTGAACCGATAAAATCTGAAGGAGGATTCGTCCGGTGGGTTCAATCAGGTTGGGCAAAATTTTCGGGATACCGCTGGTGGTCCATTACACCTGGTTCATCGTCTTCATCCTGATAGCTTTATCCCTCTCCACCCAGTATTTCCCTTCCCGCTACCCCGAATGGGACCGATGGATGTATTGGGCGATGGGCATACTCACGGGCCTGCTCCTCTTCCTCTCGGTCCTGATCCACGAACTCGCCCACAGCGTCCTCTCCTTGCTGCAGGGAATACCGGTCCAGCGCATAACTCTGTTCCTCTTCGGGGGTGTGGCCAGCATCTCAAGAGAATCGGCTACACCGATCGGGGAGTTCCTGATGGCTCTGGCAGGGCCCATGACCAGCCTGCTCATAGCCGGAGGGTTCGGCTTCCTCTGGGTGCTGAGCCATTTCATTTTCAAGATTCAGCCCCTGGCAGCCCTGAGCGCTTACCTCGGGATAATAAACCTCAGCCTCGCCCTCTTCAACCTGATCCCTGGCTTCCCCCTGGATGGAGGAAGGCTCCTGCGCTCCTTCCTCTGGGGAATTACCGGAAATTACCGGAGGGCTACGGAAATAGCCATAACGGCGGGAAGGGCCATCGCTTTCCTCTTCATCATAGGCGGAATAGCCTGGGCCGTCACCGGCCACTGGCTCGACGGAATATGGCTTGCCTTCATCGGCTGGTTCCTGGACAACGCCGCCTCCCAGAGTTACAGGCAACTCGTGAGCAAAGAAGCCCTCAAAGGCGTTAAAGTAAGGGAACTGATGAGCCAGGAATGCCCCATCGTCCCCTCATCCCTCACCCTGAACGACCTCGTCTACAACTACGTCCTCCCCCACAGCACCCGCTGCTTCTTTGTCCGGGAAGGGGAGAAACTCAAGGGGATGCTAACCCTCCACAACCTCAAACTCGTCCCTCAAACCCAGTGGGCCTCGGTGACAGTGGCCGAGGTCCTGACCCCGCTTGAGAAGCTCCTGAAGGTGGGGCCCGAAGACGACGCCCTGGACGCCCTGGAACTCATGGTGGAAAACGACGTGAACCAGATGCCCGTGGTGGAAGGGGAAGAAGTCGTGGGGCTGATCCGCCGCGACCACCTCCTCCAGTTCATACGCACCAGGCTCGAGCTGGGAATCTGAAAATGGTGGAAGTGGACCTCTTTGACCTGCT
This sequence comes from Anaerolineae bacterium, assembly GCA_034431695.1. Lineage (GTDB taxonomy): Bacteria > Chloroflexota > Anaerolineae > SpSt-600 > SpSt-600 > SpSt-600. The sequence goes on from DAOUCW010000198.1 coordinate 12,846, forward strand.
GGAGCAGGGCCTGACAAGTCAGCCTTCTTTCCACCGGGAACGCTGCCTGCGCTACCGCTACCACCTGAACCGATGCGAACTTTGCCTCACCTCCTGCCCCGTCGGGGCCATAAGGGAGGGCTTTTACCTTGAGCTTGATGCGGAAAAATGCACGGGCTGCGGGATATGCTGGCAGGTCTGCCCCACCGAAGCCTGGGCTTTCCCCAGAAGCCCGGAAAAAACCCTGAGGCAGACCATCCTCTCCCTGAAAGCTCCGGGGCTGGAACTGGTTTGCCACCGCGTCGCATCCCGGGCTGAGGTCCTCTCCCCGGTTCCCATCGCTGTGAACACAAAGCGCTGCCTCGCCTCCCTCTCCCTCGCCCTGATCGTGGAGGCAGCAACCGCTTCCCCCGAAGAGCTATGGCTCAACGATGAATTGTGCCCCCAGTGTCCCCTCGGCTCAACTCAAGGCCTTATCCTGGAGCAAGTCCGCAGAGCTAACCTCATCCTCAAAGCTTTCGGCAGAAAGGAGGCAGTCCGCCTCAGATCTTCCCTCACCTCCGGAGAAGGACTCCTGCCCGCGCGCATCCACCAGGGTGACGAGCCGATCATGGACCGGAGGGAGGCTTTCTCCGTGCTGCGGGGAGAGATGATGGAGATGATAAAGAAAGCGGTGGGGGAAAGCCTGGAAGGCCTCTTCGGCTCCCTGCTTCCTCCCCCGGACAGCCTCCCCAAACACCTCCCGGAGCAACGCCTGAGGCTCGTGAGAGCGCTGGCCCGCCTCGGCTCACCCGGAGATGAAGAAATCCCGGCCTCCGAGCTACCCTTCGGGATAATAGAGGTGAAAGGCCAATGCACAGCCTGTGGCCTGTGCGCCAATCAGTGCCCTACCGGCGCCCTCGCCCTCTCCAAGGGCCAGGAAAACTTCACCATTGATTTTGTCCCACTGGCCTGCATCGGGTGCAGGATCTGCGAAGGCATATGCCCGACCAGAGCCATCCGGATGAGACCTTCGTTCTCCTTTTCCTTCCTGCTCCGCTACCCGCGCCTCACCCTCTTCAAAGGCCGGCTCAGGATGTGCCGGCAATGCGGCAAACCCTTCAGCCCAATGGGCGAAGAGGAACTGTGCCCGAGCTGCCGGGCAACCCTTTACATCCCCGGCGAGAACCTCGCCGGGTGAAACCTAAAGCCAGGAGGTGCTGTCATGAGGTTGCTCATGCTTTCGGCAGAAGATGTGCGCAGAGCAGTTCCCATGGCCGAAGCGATAGAAATAGTGAAGGGAGCCTTCGCTCAGCTCTCCACCGGAAAGGCCACTGTCCCCCTCAGGACCCAGTTGCCGGTGGAAAAGCACGGGGGGATCACCCTCTTCATGCCCGCTTACCTGTCGGAAACGGACGCGCTGGGGGCGAAGATCGTATCCGTCTTCCCGAAGAACCTGGACAGAGGCCTCCCCACAATCTTTGCCATCGTAATTGTGGTGGATTCGGAGACCGGCTGTCCCGTCGCCATCATGGATGGGACTTACCTCACCGCCCTGAGGACCGGGGCAGCCTCCGGCGCAGCCACCGACTTCCTCGCCCGCAGGGATGCCAAAGTAGCAGCCATATTCGGAGCCGGTGCCCAGGCCCGAACCCAGCTCCTGGCCGTGTGCACGGTCCGGAAAATAGAAACGGTCTGGGTTTACGATGTGGTGAGGGAAAGGGCTGAAGCCTATGCCGCCGAAATGAAAGGCTTCGGCCCAATCCCGGCTGACATAAGGATCGCTTCATCCCCGGCCGAAGCCGTCCGCGAAGCCGACATCATCTGCACCGCCACCACCTCTTCTTCCCCCGTCTTCAACGGGGAGGACCTGAAGCCCGGAGTTCACATCAACGCCATCGGCTCCTTCACCCCCCAGATGCAGGAGGTGGATGAAACCACCATTCGGCGAGCGAATAAAATCGTGGTGGATTTCCGCTCCGCCTGCCTGGCCGAGGCCGGCGACCTCATCATCCCCATGAACAAGGGGATAATATCCGAGAAGGACATATATGCCGAGATCGGGGAGATTGCGGCAGGCCTTAAGCCCGGCCGTGAGAGGGACGATGAGATCACCTACTTCAAGTCCGTGGGCAATGCCGTGCAGGACGTCTCAGTGGCCAGGCGAGTCCTGGAGAAGGCCCGGGAGCTGGGCCTCGGTAAAGAGGTTGAAATCTGAAGCCTGAAAGAGGCAAGCGACCTTTCCACCTGCACGCGGGCAACCCCAACGCAAGGAGGAAAGCGGTGAGAAGACTCAGGAGGCTGGGGCCAGACCTTCTGGCTGCTCTCTCCCTTCTCCTTCCCCTCATCCTGCTCTTCTGGTCCGTCACCTTCGGAGGTAAAACCCTCATCCCTGCCGACAACCTCTTCACCTTTGAGCCCTGGAAAAGCTTCGCCCGGGACGCTGGGGTCTCCGTGCCCCACAACGAGCTTCTGAGCGACCTGATCCTTGAAAATTATGTCTGGAAAAAATTCATCCTGGAATGCATCCGGAAGGGAGAACTCCCCCTCTGGAACCCATACATCTTCACCGGGATGCCCTTCCTGGCGACGGGCCAGCACTCGGCCCTTTACCCCCTCTCGCTGATTTTCTACATCATCCCACTGCCCAGAGCCTACGGGATCTTCACCGTGATCCAGCTCTGGATCGCAGGCCTTTCCATGTATTTCCTGGCCAGGGTCCTGGGCCTGGGTCGCCTCGCCAGCGTTACGGCATCCCTTGCCTATGAACTGAGTGGTTTCTTCGTGGTCAGTGTCGTCTTCCCGATGATAATAGCGGCGGCAAGCTGGCTCCCGGCCATCCTGGCCTGCATTGAGCTCACCCTCCGCCGCCTGCGTGATGGCAGGAAATCGCCCATACCTCCGATCGTGCTGGGGGCCATCTTCATTGGCCTCCACTTCCTCGCCGGCCACCCCGAAATCTCCTACTACGTGGCGATGGTGGCCGCTTACTTCTCCCTGGTCAGGCTCATGACCTTCTACATCCGGGTGCGCAGGCCTTCCTTCCTGGCGAAATCAATCCTGGCCCTGGGAATAATGGCTGCTGCCGGGGCGGGCCTCGGCGCCATCCAGCTCATCCCCCTCTACGAAGTTGCGAAAATGAACTTCCGGCAGAGCATGGTTACCCTGAAGGATGTGCTTGGGTGGGCCTATCCCACCCGCCAGGTCATAACCTTCCTCATCCCCGATTTCTTCGGCAACCCGAGCCATCACTCTTACTTTGACCTTGCTGCCAGGAAATGGCTTCCGGTGACGGCGAACTACCGCGGGGAGCCGATAAACACAATCTTCTGGGGGATAAAGAACTACGTGGAGGCCGGAAGCTACATGGGCCTCCTGACCCTGGCGCTGGCTCTGGGCGGACTTTTCCTGGGCAGAGATCGGGGGATAAAGTGGACCTTCGCGGCTCTGGCGGTGCTCTCCCTCCTCTTCGCCTTCGGCACACCCCTCTACGCCCTGCTCTACTACTTCCTCCCCGGATACAACCAGCTCCACTCGCCGTTCCGGTGGGTCTTCCCCTACACCCTGAGCGTGGCCATCCTGACCGGCTTCGGGGTTGAGGAAAGGAAGAGGCTGAAACCCTTCTTCGCCTGGCTCCTGGCCCTCTCAGGGCTGGCCGGCCTCCTCTTCTGCCTCGCCTCTTTCCTGCACCCTGCCCCCTTCTTCTCCTTGGCCGACCGCCTGCTGGCCAGCTCGGAGCTGGCCCAGGGGGCTTTCTCCGACGGCCGGATGTTCTTCTCCTACGAGTGGTGGAACCTGATGCGCTTCTCCCTCTTCCTCGGCCTGGCAGGCCTGGCCCTGGCCCTCGGCTCCAGGGAGCGCTTCAGGGCCCTCCTCCCCGCCGTTATCGCCGCCGACCTCCTCTGGGCCTGGTGGGGGTTCAACCCCGCTTCCGATCCCTCCCTGCTCAGATTCACCCCCCCGGTGGTCAATTTCCTGAAGAGCGACCGGGAACTATACCGCATAACCTCCTTCAACCTCCCGGGCGAGAAAACCTTCTGGCCCAATGTGGGCATGCTCTTCGGGATCCAGGACGTCCGCGGCTATGATTCCATCATCCTTGACCAGTATGCCAGATTCATGAAGCTCCTCTCGCCTCAGTGGGACCTGCTCTACAACCGCATTTCACCCATTTACACACCCTTCAGAGAAGCCCTCAATTCCCCCCTGCTGGATCTCCTCAACGTCAAATACATCATAACCACTCAGGAGATAAGCAACCCGGGCTACACCTTAGTCTACGATGGCGAGGTCAAAGTCTACCGCAACGATGACTACCTGCCCAGAGCCTTCATTTCAACATGCGCCCTGCCCGTGGGTGAGGAAGAACTCCCCGAAACCCTTCAGAAGCTCCGCTCACCGGGGTGCGTGGTCCTCGAGAAAGGCTCCGAGCCATGGCAATACGGCCCGGAGGATCCACCCCTGCCAGAAGGTCCGGAGGAAATAAAGGGAGCCGAGATCGTCTCCTACTCCCCGACCCAGGTGCTGGTATCCGCTGCCCTGTCCGAGAGGGGCTTCCTCGTCCTGACCGATGCCTTCTTCCCGGGCTGGAAGGCTTACGAGGGGGACAGGGAGCTGAAGATATACAGGGCTTACGGCAACTTCCGGGCTGTTCTCCTTGAGCCCGGAACCCACCTGGTCCGCTTCAAATACAGCCCGATGTCCCTGAAGCTGGGCCTCTACGCCACCTTCATAGCCTTCAACACCCTCCTCTTCCTCTCGGGCTACTGGCTCTGGCACAGGATATACCGGGAGGAAGAGGAAACGACCCTCAGTCGGGTAGCCAAGAACACCTTCATCCCCATGGGCATGGCTTTCGTGAACAAGCTCATTGACATGGCCTTCGCCATGCTCATGCTGCGGATCCTGGCGCCGGAAGGGGCAGGCCGATACCAGTTCGCCGTCATCTTCATCGGCTACTTTGAGATCCTGACCCGCTTCGGCCTGGGGATACTCCTGGCGAGAGAAGTGGCCAAGGATAAATCCCAGGCTAACCGATACATAACAAACGTGACGATCCTGAGGGTCCTGCTCTGGCTTGCCTCCTGGCCCCTCATGGCCTTCATCCTCTACTTCTACGTCCGCTACGCAGGCCTCACCCCCGATACAGCCTTCACCGTCGGCCTCTTCAACCTGGCCCTGCTCTTCAGCCTCCTATCCGATGTGGTCAGCTCCACCTTTGTGGCCTGGGAGAAGATGGAATACCCCGCCTGGATAACCGCCGTCACCACTCTGCTCAGAGTGACCCTGGGGGCGATAGCGCTCCTGGCCGGCTTCGGATACGTTGGCCTGGCCGGAGTTTCGGTAGTTGTGAACGCCATCACCTTTGCCATCCTCTTCTACCTGATGGCCACCAAGCTCCTGCTCCCCCGCCCCGAACCCGATTTCGCCCTGGTCAGGGCCCTGCTGGGCCCGGCCTTCCCCCTTATGG
>DAOUCW010000199.1:0-3768 GCA_034431695.1 Anaerolineae bacterium
CAGCGCCTGAGGGAGAGGAAACCCCGGCGGGATAAGCCCTTCGCCCTGATGGTTCGGGACCTGGATCAGGCCCGGCTCCTGTGCGAGATCACCCCCGAAGCAGAGGAATTGCTCTCATCGCCCGAAGCGCCCATCGTCCTCCTCCCCCGCAGGCCCGGGGCCCCCGTGGCCGAGAACGTGGCCCCGGGCAACCCCAACCTGGGCATAATGCTCCCCTACACCCCCCTGCACCACCTCCTCCTCCGGGAAATTGACTTCCCCGTTGTGGCCACCAGCGGCAACCTGACCGATGAACCCATCTGCACCGATGAGAAGGAGGCCATCAGGCGCCTCGGCCCCATAGCCGAACTCTTCCTGGTCCACAACCGGCCCATAGTCCGCCACGTTGATGACAGCGTGGCCTGGATAATCCTGGGCAAACCACGCCTCCTGCGAAGGGCCAGGGGATATGCCCCGCTCCCCATCCTCCTTTCAAAGCCGATCCCACCAATACTGGCCGTCGGGGCGCACCTCAAGAACACGGTAGCCCTCAGCGTCGGCAATCAGGTGTTCATAAGCCAGCACATAGGGGATCTTGAGACCCTGGAGGCTTTCCAGGCCTTTGAAAAGGTAATAGCCGACTTCCTCCGCCTCTACGAAGTGAGACCTTCCGCCATCGCCCACGATCTTCACCCCGATTACCTTTCCACCCTCTGGGCCCGGAGCAACCAGAACATGACACTGATTCCGGTCCAGCACCACCACGCTCACCTGGCTTCTTGCCTGGCGGAGAACCAGGTGGAAGGGGAAGCCCTGGGGGTCACCTGGGACGGAACCGGCTACGGGTCTGACGGGACGGTATGGGGAGGGGAATTCCTGCTGGGGGATGCTTCGGACTTCCGGCGCGTGGCACACCTGCGCCCGTTCCGCCTTCCCGGAGGGGAAGGGGCCATTAAAGAGCCACGCCGGACGGCCCTGGCCATCCTCTGGGAGCTATACCGGGAGGAAGCTTTAGCCATGGAAGATCTCCCGCCGGTGGCTTCTTTCACCCCCTCCGAACGCAGCTTGCTGGCTAAGATGCTGGAAAGGGGCCTCAATTCCCCCGTAACCACCAGCGCCGGGCGCCTCTTTGACGCCGTTTCCGCCCTGGTGGGGCTTCACCAGAAAGTAAGCTTTGAGGGGCAGGCCGCTATGGCCCTGGAATTCGCCGCCGACCCTTCCTGCGAAGAGCTCTACCCGGTGGACTTTGAGGAAAAAGGCGGAGTCATAATCCTGGACTGGAGGCCCCTGGTGGAAGCCCTGATAGAGGACCTGAGGCGAGGGACCAAAGCGAGCGTCATTTCAGCCCGGTTCCACAACTCCCTGGTGGAAAGCATAGTCCAGGTGGCCCTGAGGGTGAAGGCCAGGCGAATAGCCCTCTCAGGGGGATGCTTCCAGAACCGGATCCTCACGGAGAAGACGGCCCTTCGCCTTGAAAGGGAGGGCTTTCAGGTCCTGCTGCACTCCCAGGTCCCCCCGAACGATGGCGGAATAAGCCTCGGGCAGGTGGTGGTGGCCGCTTCAAGGCTCTGAAGCGTTCAGGGGAAGCCGCCCCCTGCCCTCCGGCCCGCGCTCACACTTCAACGCCGAAGACCCTGCGCATTACAACCCCTATGCCGAAGCTGATTGCGGCCACGCTCAGACTTAGCAGCGCCATCTCCAGAAACCGCCGCCGGAAAGGCAAATCCCGGGCCACCGAGATGTAGAAATTGAAGAAAGCGATGATGAGCACGGCCACTGCAAGCGTGGCAGCCAGGCAAACAGAGTAATTCTCAAAGACCAGATAGGGGAAAATGAGGGCCAGGACGGTGAAAATGTAAGCCATGCCAGTGTAAAGAGCGGCCCGGATCGGCTCCCGCTCTTCCCCCTCGGTCCGGGTGGAGAGGTATTCGGAAGCAGCCATTGAAAGAGCGGCGGCGATCCCGGTGATAGCTCCGGTCATGGCAATGACACGAGTGTTCTGGAGGGCGAAAGTCAGCCCTGCCAGGGCGCCCGTCAACTCCACCAGCGCATCGTTGAGTCCCAGCACTATGGAGCCGATGTAATGCAGCCTTTCCTCATCCAACATCCCAAGGAGAGACTCCTCGTGCGCCTTCTCCTCCCTGGCGATGGTCCCGACATCCGGGACCACCCCTTCAATCCGGGCGTAATTGTCCTGAGCGCTCAGTTCCCCCCGTTCCATCAGCTTGACGGCAAAAGTCAGGCCAAAAATCCTGCCGGCCAGGGCGTAGAACCACACCCTGAGCCAGTCCGGGCTGACTTCCTTCCCGGTGAAACGCTGCCAGTAACGGGAATGGCGCAATTCATCCGCTGCGATGCGCTCCAGCACGGACCTGTTCTGGGGCGACCGGATCATCTTCGCCAGCCGGGCATAAATGTGATGCTCGGTGAGTTCATCCCGCTGGTAGGATAAAAGAACTTCTTTGTGCCTGGAGTCCAGCTCCGTCATGCTTCCTCCTTCGGCTCCACCACCAGCTGCACAGCGTTTATGAACTGGGCGAGCTGACGGCGAACCTCGGGCCACTTTGAAGGTTCCTGCACCATCTGGGGCAGTTCTTCCATTGCCCACATATACATAACTTTTGGCAGGCCTCGCACAGCGGTGTTTATCCTGCCCTGCTGATAGAGATTCCAGGCAGCCTCAATAGCTTCCTGAAACCGGCGGAGAGCATCTTCCACCCTCCCGTTATCTCCCTGTTCCAACGCTTCAAGGAGAATTCTGGCTTCTTGAAGGAGTTTCTCTGTAGCCGACATTTCAGTCCACCCTCCGGCACAATGTTCATACGCAGGAGATTGTCCTGGGCTTCCGGCGCCTCAAATCAAGAGGCATAGCTCCAGGATCGCCTCCTGCCCCCTTTTCAGGAAGCAAATTATATCACACCCTTCGCAATTGTCAGAATGGCGGAGAGAGGCATGCTGCGGGCAGTTCGGGAATTTGCGGGGAAAAGATTAAAGTGCTAAAATGAAATTGATTCATCGGCCTTGCGTGGTCCATGCAACTCCGCACCCCGGCAATTTAAAAGCCACGCAAAAAGGAAAAACCTCAGGGTCAAACAACGGCTTTAGAAGGCGTAAAGGAGGCACTTAAATGAAAAGCAAGGCGTTTTTGATGCTCTCCGCTTCGGCCCTCCTGGCTCTGTTCGCTTTCCTGCTCTTCCCCAGGCTGCCCTTCGCTTCCTCCGTTTCCGAAAGGATAACCAACGGGAGCTTTGAGGAGGGCTTCGGCCCCGATGGGGTAGGCCTCGGGTGGGGTAAGTTTGACAACGGCGGCGCTGCCACCTACGGATGGTATGACGACACCTGGTTCCCCGTGGTGTGGGACGGCAATCACTCCCAGCTCATTGAGATAAACACCCATTGCCGGGCCGCTTCCGACCCCGACCGCTACGCCGGCATCTACCAGACGGTGGCTCTGGTCCCGGGTGCGACCTACACCCTCAAGATCAGGGGGATGATAAGGGCAAAGGACGGCGACCCCGTAATCGCCGGCCTGGAAGACCCCTACAGCTACAGAGTCCAGTGGGGATTTGACCCCGCAGGAGGAACCGACTGGAAAGCCGTCGCCAACTGGTCAGAACTTCCCTGGGATGTTGTCTATCCCAGGACTTCGCCCGGGAAAATGCTTGAATACACCACCAGCTTCGTGGCTCCTTCCCCCAGGATCACAATTTTCATCCGTCTCTGGAAGAAGTGGGGAACCCCTCAGCGGGAAGTGGACCTCAACCTGGACGGGATAAGCCTCGTTGGGCC
>DAOUCW010000200.1:0-11192 GCA_034431695.1 Anaerolineae bacterium
GCCCACGAGCCAGCAGCTTCCCGCAAGCCCGAGGGATGGCAAGAGAGCCGCTGAATAGAGCAGCGAACCCAGGAAGGCTCCCATCAGGTCCATCCCATACATAACCCCTGCCGCCTCGCTCACCCTGCGCTTTTCCGAGTAAATTTTGCTGGCCAGGGGGAATTCCACCCCCACCATGAAGCCCCCCAGGGCGTTGAGGAGGAGAAGCAGAGGGATGCTGGCTTCCCCTCCCCAGCGGTAGATGGCGGTGAGAAGCAGGGGGAAAGAGAACCACAGAGCTACCAGGCCCCCTTCCACCCGCACAAGCTCACCCCAGGCAGCTCCCCTTTCCACCCTCCGGCTCATCAGCCACCCGCCGAAGCTCAGGCCGGCCATGAAAGCCGCCACAAGCAGAGCTATCTCCCGGTAAACGTAGCCGTAGAAAATCTGGAAGGCGAAGATAACCGCGAGGTCGTAGCACATCCCACCGAAGCCGGTGAAAGCCACCACCATCGGGATGAGGGCGGATGACTTCATCCTGCCCGAAAGTAACAGGAGGCCTGGCGCCACAGCGATGAGGAGCACGAAGAGGGCAAAGTGCCAGAACCCCAGGCGGGTCAGGTAACTGAAATACCTTCCAAAAGCCGGGGCAAACATCTCGTTCCAGTAAGCAAGCCCGCTCAGGAGGCCCAGAGGCTTGAGGTCGGAGTTCACCAGAGCTCTGCCTCCCCTCAGTTCCTCCCTGAACCAGGCGAGCCTGGCGGGATTAAACCGGAGTCTTATGTATCTTTCCCCCACGATCGTCCCCTGGAGGGGGCGCATCCTGGCCCGCTCCACCAGTTCCTCAACCCCCACTTTTTCAAAATCAATCCCGGAGGAGGCGAGCCAGAGGTTGACCCCATCGCCCGGGATCGGGAAAACGTGGGGGAAAACTTCCTTCAGAGTCACGTAAAGGGAGAGGTTGAGGTCGCGCATGGCAGGGCTGAGGTAGGTGAGGGAGCCGGGAGCCATCACCACGAGGATTCCTTCCTCTGCCAGCACCCTGCGGACAAGGCTGAAGAACTCGCGCGTGTAGAAGCGATTGAGCTGGAGGGTGGAGGGGTAAGGGAGGTTGACGATCACCAGGTTGTAGGCTTCGGCCCCGCCAGAGGAAGCTTCCTTCCGGAGGAGCAGGCGGCCATCAATATAATGCACTTTCACTGCGGGGTTGCCCAGTTCTTCATCGGCAAGCGGAGCACGGATATCGCGCAGAGCTTTCAGGAGCAGGGGGTCAATTTCGGCATAGTCAATCCGTTCCCAGGGATACCTTAGGAGCTCGTGGATGAGCCCTCCCGCCCCGCCGCTGAGGATAAGGCAGCGCTTCGTTTCCCCGATGAACAGCAGAGGCAGGTGAGCTATATCCTGGACAAAGTTTATGTCGGGGTAAGGGGTGGTGATGATGGGGATGCCGTTTGAGAAGAGGGTATACTGCTCTCTCATCCGGATGACAGCCACGTTGCCGTAGACAGAATTGCCGTAGAAAGCGAGCTCGTATCCCCTCCACTGGACCCCGGTGAAAATTTTCTCCAGCGCGGATGAAGGCCCCGGCAGAAGGAGGACAAGGGACCCCGCGAGGAGGACACCGATGATCGCCCCGGCCGTTCTCCTTCCGGGCATGCTCAGGGATAGAGCCGAAATCAGGTTGAGAGCCACAAGGAGAAGGACTGTCCGGACGGAAGAGAGGGTGGAAAACAGGAGGGTGAAGAGCACCCCTCCAAGGATCCCCCCTATGGCTTCAAGGACGTAGACCTGACCTACCGCCGGAACTCCTCTGCCCGTGTAGCGGGTGAAAGCTTCGGAAGCGGCGGTGAACATGCCCCCATCTATGATGCCTACGGGCAGGAGGACGAAGAAGGAGGCCAGGGACATCACCCCTGCTCCCAGTCCCTCGCCCGGGACGGCCCCGAGCAGGGTGCGGATTGAGAAGGCCACAAGCAGAGATAGGGGCAGGACCAGGGCCAGCAGGACCTGGAGGGCGGGGTAGAGGAGGGGGTGAGCAAGGCGCACGATGAGGCGCGCCATCGCCAGGCTACCCAGCGCTTCCAGAATGAGCCAGCACCCCAGAACGAGGCCGATGGAAAGCTCATTCCCCAGGAAGGCCACCATGAGCTCCCGCACCATGATGGCCTGAGTTATGGTGAAAGTGAAACCCATGAGGAGGAAGGCGAGGCGAAACCTCACTGGGAAAGCTCTCCCACAATGACCAGGCGGTGAGTATCAACTCTGTAGGGATAACAGGTTATGAGGGTAACGATGGGGGTGGTGGTTGGAGCCATCACGCTCACATCCGTTGGCTCCACTATCCTCTTGGCTTTGACGACATACCTGTAGGGCACTTCTCCGGCGTAAACGATGATTTCATCCCCGAGGTCAAGCTTGTCCAGGTCCCTGAAGACCTCGCCGAAGATATCGTTGTGGCCGGAGAGCACCATGTTCCCCTTCTCGCCGGGGTTAGCCGAGCCGATGTGGTGCCCGACCCCTCGCTTCAGTTCTTCCCAGCCATCTCCTTCCACCACCGGCGCATCAACCCCGATTTTCGGTATGACGATGCGGGTGGGCGCGCCTGGGTTTGGGGTTGGGATGATTATCGGTGGGGCCGGCTTGACCATATCCCTGTAGCGGGCGGGCAGGTCTGCCGATGGCTGGGGGGGTCTCCCCGGCAGAATTACCACATCAATGACCGGGGTTGGGGTGGGGGTTGGCCCACCGAGGGCCTGCGCCGCTTCCCTGTTCAGGGAGTGGAGGTTGATGAAGGAAAGGGCCACCACCACAAGGAGGCCGAGGAGGGCGAGGATTTCCAGGGAAAGCAGGATGTTTTCATGCCAGCGCCTCAAAGTTCTCGGTTGAGGTTGGGGCAACACCACCGGATCCGGGCCATGGTTTGTTCTGGGAACGACCCTCCCCTCCGAAGCCAGGCGCTCCCTCTGTCTGGCGCGGGCCTCCATCTTCTTGAGGAGGAGGATGCGCTCCAGTTCCTCTATGGAAAGCTCATCAACGGTCCTTTTGTCCCCCATTGCCCCTCGCCAGGAGTAATTATACAATTCCTGCAGGAGCCCGGGCAAGTTTCAGAGGCAGCCTCTTCCGATTGCTTGCTATGGGGCTACTGATGGTGTAAAATTTATATAGGTCAGCCCTTGAGGCAAACTTTTAAGGAGGCAAGATGCCCATCATAAAAGTTTCCGCCAAGTCCCGTTCTACGGCAGTGGCCGGAGCAATTGCGGGGGTAATAAGGGAGAATAAGAGGGCGGAAGTCCAGGCTATAGGGGCCGGTGCCGTCAATCAGGCCATCAAAGCCATAGCCATCGCCAGGGGTTATCTGGCCCTGGATGGTTACGATATAGTTTGCATCCCCTCTTTCACCGAGGTTGATATAAACGGTCAGGAAAGGACGGCTATAAAGTTCATCGTGGAGCCGCGCTGATTATGGCGCCGGTTAGCCCTTTGAAAATTCTACCTGCGACGCAGGGATTTCAACGGTGGATTCGTCTTCAAGCCGGACGGTTACCGTCTCTTTCACCACGTTTATTGCCGTGATTTTGCCCTCCCCGTGCGGGGTTTTTATTTTTTGCCCCACTTTGGGAAGACGCTCCTTGAATTCCCTGTAAACATCAAACTCGTAGCGGAGGCAGCACAGAAGCCGGTTGCACAGCCCCGATATGGCCGTCGGGTTTATGGGCAGGTCCTGAACCTTCGCCATTTTGACGGAGATTGAGGCGAATTCGGTGAGGAAAGAGGCGCAGCAGAGGATGCGGCCACACGGACCTATGCCCCCCATGAATTTGGCTTCGTCACGCACCCCTATCTGGACGAATTCAACTTTCGCCTCCAGTTCATCCTCAAGGCGCTGGGCGAATTCCTTGAGGTTCAACTTTTCCTCCGAGGTGTAGTAGAAGTTGAGTTTTGTCCCCTCAAAGTTGTATTCTGCCCTGACCAGCTTGATGCCAAGGCCCATTTCTCGGGCTAACTCGCGCGCTCTGGCCAGCGCTTCTTCCCCCTTGCGGCGGTAAAAATCCATCCTCACCAGGTCCCATGGTGTGGCCCTGCGGATTATCCCCTTGAGCGGTGTTTCAATTTCCTCTCCGGAGATCTCCCTCGGGGGGATCACCACTTTCCCGATGTTCCGGCCCTGAACGGTTTCAACCACCACGTAATCTCCGCTCGCGAGGTCTTCAAAGCCTGTTGCGTCAAAGCTGTAGATCTTGCATCCTTCCCTGAACCGCACTCCCACCACTACCGGCACTTTCTCACCTCCTAAGCCAATCCGGGCAATTTGAGCATCAAAACATCAAGCGCAATGCGCGGGTTCGCATTGTGGTTCAGAGCCTCCAAGACGAAACGCAGGTCCCTGAGACCGCTGCGGATTTTCTCCCCTCCAAGTTTTAAGGCCAGAGGCGCCATTTTCTCTGCGAAATCAACGTTAACCACCATCCCCCGGGCACCTTCTGCGATGAGGAGCATGTCCCGCATGGCCAGGATCCACCGCTGGAGCATTTCCTGAAGCCTCTCCGCGTCCTTTACCGCAGAGCCAGCCCACTCAAGCCTCGCCAAAGTGTCGCTCTTGAGGAGCGAGAGGAAGGTTTCCAGGTCCTCTTCCCGCCTGCGGAAGGCTTCCTCATCCTTCAGGAGCTCAAGGGCTTTCCCCACGCACCCTTCGGAAAGGCGAGCCAGAAGGGAAGCCCGTGAAGCCTCAATCCCCCACTCCCTTTCCAGGAACTCGCGGATCAGCCCTTCAGGCAGCGGCCTAAGGTTCAGAACCTGGCACCTGGATACGATGGTGGGGAAGAGGACGTCGGCGGAGAGGGCCGTGAGGATGAGGACGGAGTGGGGAGGGGGCTCTTCGAGGGTTTTGAGGAGGCAGTTGGCTGCCTCCGGCGTGGCTTTCTCCATTTCAGCGATGATGAAAATCCGGTAAGGGCTGCGGTGTGGTGCAAGAAAGGCTTCCCTCTGGAGTTCCCTTATCTGTTCAATCTTGATGGAGCCGTCCTCCGGCTCCACAAGTTTCACATCGGGGTGGCGGCCCTGGGCCACTTCAGAGCAATCCTGGCACCTCCCGCAGGGGGGCACACTGACCCTGCAGCACAGAGTTCTGGCCAATTCAAAAGCCAGGGTCCTTTTCCCCACCCCTTTCGGCCCGGTGAAGAGGTAGGAGTGGGAAACTTCGCCCCGCTTTACGGCATTTTCCAGGAATTTGAGGGCCCATTCATGCCCGATCAATCCCGACTTCACCTCCGAGTTGCTCTATGAAGGCGTCAATCCGGTTGCGGATCTGCTCTTCAGAATAATAGCGGGAATCGCACATATCGGCATCAATTATCAGTCCCGGGACCCCTGTCGCGGCGCTGACGATCCGCTTTATGTCGTATTGGCCGAGGGAATAGGGCTTGCACGAACGGTTTGAATGCATGACGAAGCCATCCACCTGGTATTCCCGGATAAGGTCTATCATCTGCTGGGCCCTGTAGGATAGGCTGCGGTTCAGCAGGACGGAGGTGTAAGCTCTGGCGAGGGCTTCCAGGGGCTCGCCCCCTTCAACGGGGTTGTCCCATGCCCCGGTGTAAGTATCCACCACGAAGCAGCATCCCTTCCGTGCGAAGTAAGTGTAAAAGCGGTAGAGGCGGTTCCAGAGGGCGATGTTGTCCCAGAGCAAGCGATAGCGCTCTTCGGGGATGGCCCCCTCCCCTCGCTCAACCCTCTCCCTGACTTCATCCCGGAGAGTCCTGTAATAATCAACGGCCTCCCTGGTCCCCCTGAGCACCACTATCGCTGCCATGTTGACGAAGAGATCGGGGGCATTGAGGGGGGAGGGACGGGCCTTGCAGAGGCGCCTTATCTCCCCCCAGAGGTGGACGCACTCGTTGGAGAGTTCCAGCACTTCCCAGAAGCGCCTGTAGTTGAGGCGACGGCGGGTGTGCCTCTCCAGGAACTCAATCATTTCCTCAAGCTGGCTTTTGACGTAGTCCACGATGTGCGGCTCGAGGCCATCGTGGAGGAAGGGGGTGTCCAGGATAAAGATGGGTATCCGGTAGTAGTGGGCCAGAGCCTCAAACCACTTGACCACGGTCCCGCAGATGTTGTTGCAAACGATGAGGAGGTCGGGTTTGGGGAGGCCACGCATCGGCGCTGAAGAGGGGTTGAAGATGCTTCCGATGTTTATTTTGGTGTAGGAGCAGAGTTCGGGGGCGTAACCGTGGGCTTCGGCCTCCTCGCTGAGAGCTGTCCCGGCCCCCCGGGCTCCGCACAGAGCCCCGTAGTTTTCGGGGTAAGCTGCTTCAATGCCCATGGCCCTGAGGATTTCCACCGGCGCTCCGCTGGTGACCCAGGCCAGGGGCCGGAAGAACCGGAGGTAACGGATTCTGAAGTAATGCTTCTGCATGATCTTCGTGAGGAGGCGGTTGCTCCTGAGGCGCTTAGCTGCCATCCTTCTCCTCCGGAACGGGCAGGGTGAACCAGAAGGTGCTGCCTTTGCCCACCTCACTTTCAACCCAGATGCGCCCACCCCACATGCTGACGAGCTCTTTGGTTATGTAAAGGCCAAGGCCGAGGCCCTTCTCCGTCCTGGTCATGGGATCCTTCACCTGATAAAAGCTCGTGAATATCTTTTCCTGCTCTTCGGGTGGGATCCCGATCCCGGTATCCCGGACGAAGATGCTGGGCCTTTCTCCCGGCCTCGCCCCCACCGTTATCTTGCCCCCGGAAGGGGTGAATTTCACGGCGTTGGATATGAGGTTGCTCAGGACCACTTCCAGCTTTGCGGAGTCGGCCCAGATCCTGTGGAGTTCGGGAGGAAGGTCCACCTCCACTTCAAGCCCTTTGTCCCTTATCAGGGGCATGTAACTTTCCAGAACCTTTTCCACGACTTCGGGGAGGGAGACCCTTTCAATCTGGAGGGACACGGCTTTCTTCTCCAGGCGCTTTAGGTCCAGCATATCCTGGATGAGGGAGGATAAGCGAAGGGCATTCCGGACTATGACTTCGGCGAAGCCCTTGAGGCGGGGGTCCTGAAGCTCTTCGCTCAGGACCGAGGCGTAGCCCAGGATGAGGGAAAGGGGGGTGCGGAATTCGTGGGCAACTATGGTCACGAAGTTGCTTTTCAACCTCTCCGCTTCCTGGAGTTCCACGAAAGCTTTCTGGATGTGCTCAAAGAGCCTGGCGTTTTCCAGGGCCACAGCTCCCTGCCCGGCCAGGATGGTGAGGAAGTCCTGGTCCGAGGGGAGGAACGAGGAGCCGGGGTATTTGAAAGCAGCCAGGAAGCCGAAGAGCCTCTCCCCGGCTTTGAGCGGCGCAACCAAGAGCTGTGCGAGGCCGGCTTTCTCCATGAGAGGGACCGCTTCCGGGGGCTCTTCCTGGGTCCACAGCAGAGCGGAGGTGCTCTTTTCCATGGCTTTCATCAGCCTGGCCTGCAGTTCCAGGGAGAGGCGGATGAGGGAATCCGGAGGTTCCCCCAGCATCCTGTCCCGATCCACTTCGTAGAGCCATGCTCCGTCGGCCGATAGGCTCTCCAGAGCAGTCTGGAGGAGCTTTCTCTCCAGCTCTTCGGGTTCCAGGGTGCTGAGGAGGGTCCTGGAAATTTCAAAGAGGGGGAGCAGGGCTTTGATGCGGAGGCTTTCCCTCCGCACCTGGTCCATCTCCATCACGTAGGAGACAAGGGCTTTGAGTTCATCGGGGGTGAAGGGTTTGAGGAGGAAGCCGCTAACCCCAAGCCTTATGGCCTTGAGGGCCAGGTCCAGCTGGCCATAGCCAGTCATCACAATCCAGGGGATATCGGGATGGATCTCGCGGATGAGCCTGGCGGTTTCAATCCCATCCATCCCGGGCATCCGGATGTCAACGATGAAGAGGTCAAAGGGCTTTTCCCTGGCCTTATCCACAGCCTCAAAGCCATCGGCAGCGGTCTCCACCTCAAAGCCCATCATCCTGAGGATGAACTCGCATATTTTCCGGACGGATATCTCGTCATCAACGACCAGAACTCGCTTCTCAGGAGCCAAGGCTTTCCACCGCTTTTATCCAGTTCTTTTCCCTGCGGTAAGGGCCGATCACTGCCAGTTTCATCCGGGACGATTTCACAAGTTCGCCGGCTACCCTCTTGATATCCTGGGAGGTTACGGAATCAATGGCCTGGATGACCTCGGAGGGGGTCAATGTGCGGCCGAGGAGGAGTTCCTGACGGCCATACCAGAAGGCAAGGCTGAAGGAATCCTCAAGCTGGAGCAGGAGGCGACCCTTGACGAATTCTCTGGCTTTGGTCAGTTCTTCCTCCGGGACCTCCTGAGTCCTGAGGATGGAGAGCTGCTCTACTATGGCCTGCAGGGCCTCTTCAAAACGGTTGGGCGACACCCCGGCCACCACCCCGACAGCACCGGAGTCCACGAAAAACTCAAGGTAGGAGCTTATGCTGTAGGCGAGGCCTCTCTTCTCCCTTATCTCGGTGAAAAGGCGCGAGCTCATTCCCTCCCCCAGGATTGCGTTCATGACCGAAAGGGCAAAGCGGTCGGGGTGGTTGAGGGAGAGGCCATACCAGGTCAGAACCATATGGGTTTGCTCCACCCGACGCCTCTCATAGGCCTGAGCGGGGCTATCGGAGGGGGGAGGAGCGGGGGCAAAAGCCGGGGATTGATCTCCTGTCCAGTTTGAGAAAATTCGGTTTGCGGTTTCCAGGGCCTCTTCAAAGGTTATGGCCCCCGCAAGGCTTATGACCGTATTGGTCGGGACATAGTGCCTGGCCCTGAATTCCAGGAGCCTTTCCCGGGAGAGATTCTGGAGGCTCTCCTTCGTCCCGATTATTTCCCTGCCCAGGGGATGCCCGGGCCAGAGGAGATTGGTCGCCATGACGAAGACCCAATCTTCCGGCGAATCCTTCATCCCCCACAGTTCTTCCAGGATGACCGCCCGCTCCTTCTCCACATCCTCCTTGCGGAAGAGGGGGTTGATGAGCATATCGCTGAGGAGTTCAAAGCCAGTCTTCCAGTGGTCCCTGGGCAGTTTAACCCAGTAAGAGGTCATCTCCTGGGAAGTGCTCCCGTTAATTATCCCTCCGACCCCCTCCACTGAAGAGGCTATGTCTTCGGCTGTGGGCCATTTGCCGGTGCCTTTGAATACCACATGCTCAATGAAGTGGGAGGCCCCTCCCTCGGAGTCGGTCTCGTAGCGGGAGCCGACCCCGACGAGGAAAGCCATGCTCACAGCCATGGTGTGGGGCAGGGGTGTAACCAGCAAACGGATTCCACCGGGCAGCGTGGCTTTCTCCGGCCTCAGCATCCCTTTCCCTGCTTTTCAAAGAGTTCCAGGGCGAGCTTTTCCTGCTCGCAGTAGAGCCTCTGCCGGGCCATCAGCAGGTCCCAGTCCACTTTGTGCCCGTCAAACTCCGGCCCGTCCACGCAGGCGAAACGGGTCTGACCGTCAACTTCTACCCTGCAGGCCCCGCACATCCCCGTGCCGTCAACCATGATGGGATTCAGGCTGACGATGGTCTTAACCCCGAAGGGCTTGGTTGTTAGGGAGCAGAACTTCATCATTATGGCCGGGCCTATGGCCCAGACCGCATCTATCTTGCGGCCGCTCTCCAACAGTTCCTTCAGGGGCACAGTGACCACCCCCTGGCGGCCGTAGGAGCCGTCGTCGGTGCAGACGATGAGCTCATCGCTGACGGAGCGGATCTTGTCTTCCCAGAAGAGGAGTTCCTTCGTCCTGGCTCCTATGATGGAGATGATGTAGTTTCCGGCCCGGCGGAGTTCCCGGGCTATGGGGTAGATGGGAGCAATGCCGAGCCCTCCGCCCACGCAAACCACTGTTCCGTAATGGTCAATCTCCGTGGGTCTTCCCAGGGGGCCGACTACAGCGTAGAGTTTATCCCCCGCGTTCATTCCCGCCATGAACTTGGTGCTCTTCCCCACCACCAGGAAGACGAGGGTTATCCATCCCTCTTCCCGGTTGAAATCGGCTATGGTTAAAGGCACCCTTTCACCCTTCTCCCAGGGCACCACTATGACAAACTGGCCGGCTCTGGCCTTGGAGGCGATCCTCGGAGCGTAAACTTTGAATTCCTTGGTCACAGGGGAGTGGTCAACCTTTTCCAGGATTTCATACATTTTTGCCTCCCTTTCAGCAGAAGGTGGTCAGGTCCATTATACCTTGCGGGAAAATGGGTGTCAAGCATCCGGAAGGCTGTCCTTAAGCATCGCCGCCTGGCAGACAAATGCCGCCAGCGCTTCACCTCATTTGGCGCCGCTGCAGAAAGGAATATAATTGTGAAAGATGGCAATTTGACTGCAAGCCCGGAAAAGCCAGCGTCTCCGGTGAGGCCCTGCGGTGGAGGGATGCTTTGGCAGCGAGGGAATTCTTCACAGGCCCTGAAAGACCACGGCTGGAGAAAAAGGTCTCCCTGCGGCGACTGATTTTCCGGACGGAGCAGCCCTATAAGCGGGGCTTTTCCTGGGGCGATGCAGTCGTCCTTCTCATCGTCGCCGTCCTCATCTACGCGGGCGTGCGGCTGGCCCTGCGCGCCCCGGCGACGGTGAAAGGTCCCACCATCTCCCTCTCTCCCAGCGCGCTGCCCTACTACGCGCTCCGCTCGGTCGGCCGCATGGCCGCCGCATACCTCCTTTCCCTGCTCTTCACCCTGGTCTACGGCCGGGTCGCCGCCTACAACCGCCGCGCCGAGCAGGTCCTGATGCCCCTGCTGGACGTCCTCCAGAGCGTCCCCATCCTCTCCTTCCTGCCGGTGGTCCTCCTGAGCCTGAGCGCCGTCCTGCCGGAGCGGACCGCAGCCGAACTGGCCTCCATCGTCCTCATTTTCACCAGCCAGGCCTGGAACTTGACCTTCGCCTGGTATCAGTCGCTGACGACCATCCCGCAGGAGTTGCAGGAGGCCAGCGCCATCTTCCGCTTCAACGGCTGGCTCCGCTTCAAGGTCCTGGAACTTCCCTTTGCGGCTATCAGTCTAATCTGGAACAGTATGATGAGTTGGGCCGGGGGGTGGTTCTTCCTGATGGCGGCGGAGATTTTCGCCGTGGGGGAGCGGGACTTCCGCCTCCCCGGCCTGGGGGCCTACCTGCAGGAGGCCGCCAATCAGGGCGATACCCGCGCCATCCTCTGGGGGGTCGGCACACTGGTGCTGGTCATCGTTGTGCTGGACCAGCTGGTCTGGCGGCCTCTCTTGGCCTGGGCCGACCGCT
>DAOUCW010000201.1:0-3373 GCA_034431695.1 Anaerolineae bacterium
GATGTCAAATCGCCCACCGTGAACATATCCGTTCCCCCATACCCCGCTGTCGGACAGACCATCCCGGTCAGGGTCACCGCATCCAATGACGTTGGCATTACCTCCCTCAGGCTATACGATGGCACCAGCCTGATAGGGAGCATCTCCTTCGCCGTCGGTCCCCTCGCCATTGAGAGGGAATTCCTCTGGACTCCGGCCACTCCGGGAGCTCACATCCTCAAAGCCGAAGCCACAGATGCGAGCGGGAAAGTCACCACCCTTTCAAAGCCTGTAACCGTTGGGAAGTGGGTTGAGTTCATCCGCAACGGGAGCTTTGAGGAGGGCTTCGGCCCCGATGGGGTGGGCCTCGGGTGGAGCAAGTTTGACAACGGTGGCGCTGCCACCTACGGATGGTATGACGATACCTGGTTCCCCGTGGTGTGGGATGGCCACCACTCCCAGCTCATTGAGATTAACACCTACTGCCGGGGCGCTTCCGACCCCGACCGCTACGCCGGCATTTACCAGACAGTGGACGGTCTGACGCCCGGAGCCACTTACGAGTTCAGCCTGGCTGCCCTCCTCCGCGCCGCTGAGGGAGACCCGGTGATATCCAGAGCCGAAGACCCCTACAGCTACGTCGTCCAGTGGGGATTTGACCCGAAGGGAGGAACCGACTGGAAGGCCGTCACCAACTGGACCTACGTTCCCATCCCCAGGGTTTATTCCAGGCTTTCCCCTGGAAAATTCACCCGCTACTCCATTTCTTTCCAGGCCCCTTCCTCCCGCATCACCATTTTCATCCGGCTGTGGAAGAAGTGGGGAACCGCTCAGCGCGAAGTGGACCTGAACCTGGATGGGATAAGCCTCAAGGGATATGAGCCTTGACAGGTAAGCGGGTCCTGCTCCTTCTGGCCCTCTTCTTCGCCGTAGTTCTGGAGTGGGGACTGCTGGTTTACCTGATTTCAAGAGGCATGGGGGAAGCGGAGCCAGAGGTCCAGCCGCTTCCCCCTTCATCTGTTCGCTTCCTCTCCCCAGAAGAGGGGGCGATAATTTTCCAGGGCCAGACGGTAACGGTGGAAGTGGAATCGCCTCCTGCGGAACTGACGGGAGCAGAGCTGTGGGTGAACGGACGCAAGACTTACCCGCTGCCCCGTTCCATGGCCCGCTACCCGAACCGATGGGTTGTGACTTTCCTCTGGGAAGCTTCCACCCCTGCTTCGTATACCATTGAGGCCATTCTAACTAGCCCTCAGGGACAAATGAAAACCCCTCCCCTCGCAATTGAGGTAATCCCACCCTTATACCTCTGCTTCGCCACCGATTCGGCCGGGAACTACGACATTTACAGGATGCGGGCCGACGGCACAGGACCAGAACCCCTCCTGAACTCACCCGCCGACGAGCGAGAGCCATCAGTAGCCCCCGATGGGACCATCGCTTTCGTGAAAGGTGAAGAGATATGGTTGAAGGGAAGCAACGGCCTCAAATTCATCGGGCAGGGGAGGGAGCCGGCCTTTGACCCCAGTGGGCGCTACCTGGCTTTCAGGGGAAGCAACGGGCCAGTTCAGGAGCTTTTCATCTACGGCCTGAAGGACGGTTCAGTCCGCCAGCTCACTTCCGGCAACACTTTCGCCGGGCAGCCCTCCTGGTCCCCCGATGGGGAGAAAATCGCTTTCACCGCCCTCAGGGAAGGGAACTGGGATATCTACCTCATCCGAAGGGATGGGAACGGCCTCGTCCGCCTTACCGACCACCCAGCCCAGGACTGGTTTCCGGCCTGGTCGCCCGATGGCCGCAGGATAGCTTTCGTCTCCTCGCGGGAGGGTTCGCACCAGCTATACCTGATGATGCCCGATGGGAGTAACCCCGAGAAGGTAACCCAGATCCCCGGGGGAGTTGAGAGGCCCGCCTTCTCGCCCGATGGAAGGCTCCTGGCTTTCACTGCCTACACGGGGGAAGGGAGGGGGTTCTCGGCCAGGGAAATTCACCTGCTCTCCCTGGGCACGCGCCGGCTCCGGAGGATCACTTACGATGGCTTTGACCAGACAGACCTCACCTGGTGCCCGCCGTGAAGGAGTTGCAGCCTCAGTAGTCCCGCGATAAAAGGTGTATGTTGCCTATGCGCACGTTGGTCAACCCGGCGGAAAGAGCTGCTTCCTCGCACTCTTTTGCGTGCCGGTAAGAGGTGCAGGGGAGGTCCCACAGGTAGAACTGGGGGTAAAAAGCCAGGAGAGCATAGGGTATTGAGGGGTCAAGGGAAGCGATGTAACGGGCGATCTTCCCCACTTCTTCGGCATCCACATACCCTGGCACCAGCAGGGTGCTCACCACCACCAGAGGAGGCTCTGGCCTTTCGGGGATGCGGGCAGCGGCCCTGGCCAGGTTCTCAAGGGTCCGCCTGTTGCTTGAGCCGGTCAGGGCTATGTGCAGGTTCTCATCCCAGGCCTTCACGTCAAACTTTATGCACCCACCCGACCGCAGGGAGAGCTCCACCGCCTGGTCCAGCAGGGCAGGATGCATTGAGCCATTGGTCTCCCAGCATATCCTGACGCCCTTCTCGGCCAGCATTCTGGAAGCAGCCAGAGCGTGGGGCATCTGCGAGGCCGGGTCTCCGCCGAAGTAACAGACGCAGAAGGTAAGGGGGTTGGCCAGGGAGGCAAGTTCCTCGGCAGAGATGCCCCTTTCCCTCACCGGGGACATGTTCCGGAAGTGCCAGTTCTGGCAGAAGAGGCAGTTATAGGTGCAGCTTCCGTAGAAGACCGCCAGGTTGTGGTAACCGTATTTCGTGTGCCCCGGGCAGACCCAGTCAGCCACGCAGTTTGTCGGGAGAGGGTCACGATACCAGTGGAGCAGACCTCTGGAAGGGGTCCCCGCCAGGGAAATGAGCTTCCCTTCCCTGTTCTCCCTGAGCCCGCAGAACCCCCTCCCGCCGGGAGGGATCACGCACTCGTTGGCGCAGAGGGTGCAGCGGAGGCCGGATGGATCTTTCGGGGGAGCGGGAGGGAGGTTGAACTGGCGCCTGGTTTCGGCATGAGCCTGGAGGATGACCGGCAAAGTTTCATTGGGATGACCGCGGATGCAATCGGCGCAGAACCCTATGGCCGAGGCTATGAGCAGCGAGCGGCGCCCGCACCGGAGGCACTCTTTAAGGCGACTTCCCCTCATGCCAGCACCTTTCGGATGCCTTCAACAGGTTGGCTTTGAGGGAAGGTATCTCTTCCTCCAGGGAACGGATGAGCTCGTTCATCCGGGCCCTTCGGGTCGCCGAAGCAAGGGGACAGCGGTTCTGCTCCACCATCAGGCCGGCATGACGGGCAAAGCTCACGATCTCCTTCTCCTCAACGTAAAGAAGCGGTCGGATCACCGTTATCCCCCCGCCGAACAGAGGGAC
>DAOUCW010000202.1:0-7074 GCA_034431695.1 Anaerolineae bacterium
GAATCCGAGGGCACGCCCGCGGACGGAAGGGTCGGCGGCGGCACGGATGGACTGGTCCTGCACGTAGTGGGTCAGGGCTTCGTAGAATGCGAATTCCTGGCCGTCAAGTTCGAAACTGACGGTTCGCACCTCCCGGTTGGTGAACAGCCGGCGGACCTTGCCCGTCTCCGGGTCGGGGAAGGTGACCAGTGCCTCTTTGGTCCGGCGGAGGTAGAAGGGTGCGTGGTTGCGCCGGATGGCTTCTTCCAGGCTGCGGACGTCCGCATAAACGTCCCGATCCAGGAGTTGCAGGAAGAGGCAGAAGTTCGCAGGGTCCCCTTTGTGGGGTGTCCCGGTAAGCAGGAGGAAGGGATGCGTCCGCTGGGAGAGCAGTTCGCCGAGCCTGTAGCGCTCTGTCTTGTGCTCCGGGTCGCTGGCGCTCATCCGGTGGGCTTCGTCCACGATTATCAGATCCCAGCTTGTGCGTTTGAGGCTCTCCAGCACATCTTCGCGCTTGGCGAAGTCCATTGAGGTGATAACCTGAGGCTTGTCCTGCCAGGGGTTAACACCGTAGGCATATTTCAGGTCTACGCCGCGGATGATGTCAAACCGCTCCCGGAAACGGTCTCGCATCTCCCGCTGCCACTGGAACATCAGGTTCGCTGGGGTGACAATCAGGGTCCGAGTGACCAGCCCGCGGAGTTTGAGCTCTTTCAGAACCAGCCCCGCCATTATGGTTTTACCGGCCCCGGCGTCGTCTGCAAGCAGGAAGCGGATGCGGGGTAAAGGCAGAATGTAGTGATAGACAGCCTCCAGCTGGTGGGGCAGCGGGTCTATCCGGGCGATGGAGAGGGAAAAGTAAGGGTCATACTCGTAGGCCAGGCCTAAACGAGCTGCTTCAATGCCTAACCGAAACCGCAGTGCATCACCATCGAAGGGAGCTTCGGCAGGGATGACCCTCAGGGAAAGGAGCTGATCGGATTTCAGAAGGCGTTCGTGGTATTGTCGGGTGCGAAGTCCCTGTCCCCCAATTTTGAGGCTGGCTCCGATTGATTGGACCAGAACCACCCGGACCGGCTCCGGGAAAACCTCTCCATCGAGGATTACGCCGGGCTGGATAAATGGTTCTTTCACGGATTTAACCTCCCGAGCCAGCCGCTGGCAACTGCGAGGTTTCTTTAGATTAAATATAGCACATTTCTGGATTCCAGCAAAGTATATGAACGGACCATATTGCGGTGGCGTTGCAACATCCAGGGAGTGGAGCCGACAGCTCTAATGCCTCCCCGGTCCGCCGTGCCGTCAGACCAGAAAACGGCGGGGACAATTGTGTCATTCCCGAAAGTGGGTGGACATGTGATGGCGATTCTGGGCTGGCCTGCGGAATTTCTCCGCTGTATCGGGTATCCACGGGAATTTCTTGCCGATTACGTGGCAATGCTCGTCCAGATCGGCCCCTGTTTCACCCCAGGAGAATTTGCCGGAAATCTCAGGGATACTGCTGCGGGACTGGTAAAATTCAAAAGGCGTGCCGGGGGAGGAGGGCTTATCCCGGCACGCCCTTCAGGTTCAAGAGGCCACGGCTCAGGGGACTATGTGGGTGCCCGTTTCGCCGTTTATGGCGCGGGTTATGTTTTCGGGGGAGGTGATTATGGCTTTCTTCCCGCCGTTCTCCAGGTATTTTATGATGGCCTGGATCTTGGGACCCATGCTCCCCGGCGGGAAGTGGCCCTCTGCGTAGTAACGTTTGGCCTCCTCAAGGGTCATCCTGTCCAGCCAGACCTGGCCGGGCTTGTTGTAGTTGAGGGCCACCTTCTCCACTGCCGTGCTTATCAGGAAGAGGTCGGCTTTTATGCCGATGGCCAGCAGGCTCGAGGCCAGGTCCTTGTCAATCACTGCCTCCACACCCTTGAGGGTGCCATCGTCCAGCCTCACCACCGGTATCCCACCACCCCCCACCGCTATCACCACAAAGCCCTGATTTACAAGGGCTTTTATGGCATCAAGTTCCACGATCTCCAGGGGGTATGGGGATGGAACTACTCGCCTCCAGCCCCGGCCCGCATCTTCCATGACATCCCATCCCTCCTCTTCCTTCCGCTTGAGGGCTTCCTCCCTGGTCATGAAGGGGCCGATGGGCTTGGTCGGGTTCTGGAAAGCGGGGTCGTTCCGGTCCACAACCACCTGGGTGACCACGGTCACGGCCTGCTTCTTCATCCCCTTCTTGAGGAAGGCGTTGTAGAGGCACTGCTGGAGCATGTAGCCGATGGCCCCCTGGGTATCGGCCCCGCAGGAGTCGAGGGGGACCGGATGGAGGACGTGGCGCGCAAGTTCGGAGCGCAGCAGGATGAAGCCAACCTGGGGGCCATTGCCGTGGGTTATGACCACGTCCCAGCCGTCTTCTATCATCCCGGCTATGTGCCAGGCCGTCTCGCAGGCCGTGGCGAACTGGTCGGGAACAGTCTGGTGCTTAGGGTCCTTTATCAGGGAGTTTCCTCCGATAGCTACAACCGCAAGCCCCTTTCTGCCCATGGTTTGAACCTCCTCGGGGGAATTTTACCAGTTGGCCATGGTGAGGACCATGATGGCTTTCTGGACGTGAAGGCGGTTCTCGGCCACATCGTAGATGCAGGAGCGGGGTCCACTTGCCACCGCATCGGTGACCTCGTGCCCCCGGTCAACGGGCATCGGGTGGGTGAAGATGGCGTTGGCGGTGCGCTTCATCTTCTCCTCATCGCATATCCATTCGGGGTAGCGGAGGGCCTTCTCAATTTCTTCCTGCTTGTGGAAGACGCCGTCCCGGTAAGCCTGGGGGCTCATCCAGTGGCGGGAGTAGACCACGTGGGCTCCCTCGTAGCCCGATACAGGGTCGTGGACGATCTCAAAGGTGGTGCCGTTGGCCCTGCAGTTGGCCTTGACCTGCTCAATGACCTCGGGGTCCAGGTCGTAGCCTTCGGGGTAGGCGAGGGTGACGTGCATGCCGAACCGGGAGCCTATGAGGAGGGCTTCCTGGACGGAGCACCAGGAGCGGGCCAGTGCGCCGTGTCCCCAGACCACAAGGAGCTTCTTGCCGCGGATCGCCTCGGGGTCGAGGGGCTTGCCGACGCCGTTCCCCCACCATTCCATCCATCCCATGACATCGGCCAGGCCCTGGCAGGGGTGGAATTTGTCGTCGGCCATGTTGATGACGGGGATGTCGGCGTAGCGGGCGTATTCCCTTATGAGCTCATCGCCCGCGCCGTAGTAGGGGATCTTGTCCTCCAGTATCCTGATGCCGAGGCCCACGCCGTAGCGGCTCATCACTTTGGCTGCATCCTCAATCGTTTCGCCGGCGGTCTTCTCGGTCTTGAGGCGCATGGTTTCGGGGACGAGATACTGAGCGTGGCCTCCGAGTTCCGTTATGGCAGCTTCAAAGGAAATGCGGGTGCGGACTGAGGGGTTGTAGAAGAGCATGAAGAAGGTTTTGCCCTTGAGGGCTTCGCTCCAGCGGGGGGAGAAGCGGTCCCTCTTCATCTTGGCTGCCAGGTCAAGGACGGCCCAGAGCTCCTCCAGGCTCCATTCCTGAGTGCAGATGAGATCTTTCCCGTAAAGGTCCATGGCCAACCTCCTCCTCAGGGTTTTCTCTTGACAAGAACAGTCCACTGGCCTTTCTGGACTACCTCGCCCTTCTGGTTGAGGAGGGATACGTCAAAGATCACGACCCCCCCGAGGCCTGGCATTGCCCTCTTGCGGGCGACGGAGGCTTCAATGTGGACGGTATCCCCTATCCTTATGGGTGCCTTGAACTTCCAGTCCAGGCTGAGGAAAGCCTCCACGGTTCCCTCCAGGAAGCCGAGGCGGGATGCCAGGCCCGAAGCGACGGCGAGGCCCAGGAGGCCGTGGGCTATCCTCTCGCCGAAAGGAGTTGATTTAGCGTATTCGGCATCGGTGTGGAGCTGGTTCCAGTCCCCCGACAGGGCTGAGAAAAGGACGATGTCGGCTTCGGTGATGGTGCGCCCGGGCGAGCGCACGGTCATCCCCTCTTCAATGTCCTCAAAGTATAGACCCCTGTTCATTTCCAAACCCTCATGAAGATGAGTGGCAGGGCCAGGAGGAGTAGAAGGCTCCACCCGGCATACACGGGCATCGCCTGGACGAATGTCCTCTTGGCAGCGGCGATCCAGCCTTCTCCAGCTTTGGCCTCCCGCCACAGCAGGATGAAGAGGAGGACGGTGTTGATGATGTTCCAGCCGATCACGGTGAGGCGATTGGGGGTCAGGCCATCCCACCAGGTCCGGTAGATTATGGCTGCGAAGGCGTAGAGGCTCACGATTATGGCGAGGACCATCAGGGCCATGTGGCCTCGCCTCAGCCAGAGGCTCAGCCTACCGGAAAGCTCTCTCTCATCAACCGGTGTAGTCCAGAGGAGAAGGGCGACCACGGCGAAGAGCATGATGTTGTAGGAGATCAGGGCCTCGCGGTTGTAGAATGGGTCCATGAACCTGAAGGGGATGAGGATGATGTAGATAAGCAGGACCAGGATGGAAGGTAGGAGGAAGAACCGGAGGATCAGGGTGGTGAAACGGAAGACGGCGGCGAAGTTCTGTTCCCGGAGGCTCCGGAGCGGCTCGTAGACCGAGGCTACAGCCAGCACGGGTATGCATCCGGCAGCGCCGAACAGGAAGATCCGCCAGATGGAGACGGAGTAGGAGATCCTCAGGGTGAAAAGGAGGTTGACGGAGATCATGGAGAATATTAAGAGCACTGTGGCCATCAGCCCGCCCATGACCAGGGCTTCAAGGGATTTGGCCAGGAAGGCGAAACGGTTTTCCGCATCCCACTGCCCTTTCAGGATGTATAGGCCGATAGCAGCCCAGGAGAGGAAGATGAGGTGAATCGCTCCGAGGGTTAGGTATTGCTTCCAGAAGAGTTCACTCCTGATGAGGAAATCGGCGAAGTAGGCCCAGGAGCTGGCCAGGGCAAGGGCAACGAGTGCGATGGCGAAAAAGTTCGGCCACTGCCGGCGGTTCAGGAAGAGGAAGAGGAGGATGAAAGCAGCGGAGATAGGAGCCCAGTAGAGTAAGAAGAAGGGCAGGCTCCGGCGGGCCTGCAGGCTGGTATCGCTCAGCCACCAGAACACGATACCGTTGGGTATGGCCAGGAGCACAGCCAGGAGCCAGTGCATGGGTAACCGGCCGGGTGCTGCGCCCGGGGTGATTTCTTCCCTCAGCCGGTAGTGCCAGGCGGCCAGGAGGAGGCTCTGGGGATTGACCGAGTAGAGGCTCTCCACTGCTTCGGCGAAGAGCCTGGCCTCCCCCTTCCTCAGGGCCTGACGGTAGAGCTTCTCCAGGTTTTCCGGGTTCTCAAGGTTTGCCGAAATTTCCTCCGCATAACTCATATTTAGCCCTCTGGCAAAAGGTGGAGGCGGGCTTCAGGTGCCCGCCCACTCTTATTGTGCCTCTCAAGAGCATTTTGAGGTTCATCCTTCCGCAGGCCCTATTTTATCTCCAGATGGGCCTTTTGCGCAAGGGAAGCAGAATCGGGCCTTTTGCCCGCAACCGGGAAGGCCCGGGCTCCGGCATTGCTCCCCTGCGGGCGACAGAGGCTTCAGGGTGGACGGTATCTTCCGGTGCCGGGCCCGGGAGGCAGTGGGTTATCCTTCCCGTCAACCGAGGAGGGCGAGAAGTGGTGGCAGGGCGGTCGCCTCGGGGTTGCGGTCAAAGAAGTCGGCGGAATAGAGGCTTTGCAGGAGGTCCCGGCGCAGGGGGACAAAGTCCTCCCGGAACCAGTCCATCATCTCCCGTTTCCACTGGTCCTGAAGGTGAGCGGGGACGACGAGAAGGGTCCTGCGGACCAGGCCGCGGGCCTTGAGTTCCTTGAGGACAAGGCCAGCCATGATGGTCTTGCCCAGTCCGGGGTCGTCGGCCAGCAGGAAGCGGATGCGAGGAAGGGGGAGGATGTGGCGGTAGACGGCATCCACCTGATGGGGGAGGAGGTCCACCTGGGTGGCGCTCACGGCGTAGTGGGGGTCAAAGGTGTAGGCCAGGCGCATGCGCAGGGCATCCACGAAGAGCACGAAAGGCTCGTGAGCCCGCAGGGAATTCTGCGCGAAATCCTCCCACACAGGGGGAATCCGGTGCACCCTTCGCTCCAGCTCCTCAAGGGTGAAGACGAAGCGCTCCGCTTTCCGGGAGGGTTTGAAGATGACGCCCAGGACGATGTATCCGGCCTCCTGCCGGACTTCAAAGACCTCGGCGGGTTCGGGGAATGGCTCAATCAGGACATGATCGCCCCTCGCTATCATAACTCCCCCTCCAGTGGCAGAGTCAACCGCTGCGCTGAAGGCCCTCCGGGCTTCAGCCGTTCAGGCGGCGATCCCTCAGAAACTCAAACTCTGCAAGAGAAAAGGAGGAAATCATGCTCCAGGGCGATTATATCCCGAGTTGAGCAATCAGCGCAAGGCATTTTCCCGGGCCCGGATCGGGAGGGGGCGAGGCGCACAGGTCACGGGGTGTCAGTCCGGCCTAATTTGTGGCATTTTCAAAAACAAACGGCTTTGATTTGACATAAGATAAAGCAGCGGAAAGCGGAGGCCTTACTTCTTCAGGGTCACGTCTCCTGCCCATACGGTCCTGATTTCCCCCTCGGGTGTGGCCAGCAGCAGTGCTCCATCTTCGTTCACGCCGATGGCAACCCCTTCCAGGGAGCCGGTGGGGGTGATGACGCACACTTCCTGGCCCAGGGGGTAGAGCCTGGACAGCCACTTATCCCTGAAGCTCACCCCCCGCTTCAGAGCCCGATAGTTCTCCTCCAGCCGGCTCAGGATCTCCTGGAGGAGGACGAAGCGGGGGAATTCGTATCCCAGTTCGTCGGAGAGGCTGGTGGCCAGGGGGGCTAAAGGGGCCAGGGGCGAATCCCTGATGCTGACGTTGACGTTGAGGCCAATTCCCACGATGGCATAGAGGAGGCGATCCCCCGCAGTCTGGATTTCCGTGAGGATTCCTCCGGCCTTCTTCCCGGCGATGAAGATGTCATTGGGCCATTTTATTGCCACTTTGAGGGGGGTCAGGCTTTCAATGGCTTCGGCCACGGATATTGAAGCGACCATGGTGAGGC
>DAOUCW010000203.1:0-1675 GCA_034431695.1 Anaerolineae bacterium
GATCAGGGGCGAGTGGGCTTCCACGAGCCAGCGGGCTGCCTCCCGCACCAGTTCGGGATCACCGCAGGGAGGCACTTCGGCCCGGTAGGAGGATGGCGGAAGGATCTGGGCTTCCTCCTCAGACCCCTCTGCCGTGAGGACATCGGATGGGAAGTCCAGGTGGACGGGGCCGGGCCTGCCGGAGAGGGCAATTCGGAAGGCCATCTGGACGAGCTGCGGTATCCTGCGCCAGTGGTAGACCACCGCGTTCCACTTGGTGATGGGCCGGAAGAGGTTGAGCTGGTCAAGGCTCTGCATGGAGCCGTGTTCGGGGTAGATCCTCCAGGTCTGGTTCTGGGCGGTTATCACGAGGATCGGGATGGAATCGGCGAAGGCGGTGTAAACGCCGGGCACAAGGTCAGCAGCGCCCGGGCCGACGGTCCCAGTGCACACTCCCACTTCGCCCGTGACCCTGGCCCAGGCGTCGGCCATGTGGGCGGCGGCCTGTTCGTGGCGGGTTGTGACGAACCTGAGGCCCGCTTCCTCGCCGAGCCGGCGGATGGCGTCGGTGAAGGGGTTGAGCTGGTCGCCCGGTATGCCGAAGACGTAGCGGACCCCTTCTTTGAGCAGGCATTTCACGAGGATTTCGGCTCCTTTAATTCCCCCCATCGGGCATTATCTCCTCTCCGAGACACTTGCGGGCTATGGCCGGCAGTGCCACAGCCACATCTTCCCTTATGACCACATCGGCGATGGGATCGGCGTAGGTGCTCTGGAGGTTCACCACGATCAGCCTGGCGCCGTTCTGGTAGGCCAGGGTGGGAAGTTCTGCTGCGGGGTAGACTTCCAGGGAAGAACCGGCGATGATCATGGCATCGCACCGCTGTGCTTCCCCCACAGCTTCCATGAAGACCCATCTGGGCAGAGGCTCTCCGAAGAGGACGACTTTGGGCTTGAGCACTCCGCCACACTCACACCTGGGTATTTCCCCGAATTCCAGGTATCTCTCCATGAAGCTTTCGGTGGGGTAGGAGCGGCGGCACTTGATGCATTCTGCCTCCCGGAGGTGTCCGTGGATTTCCAGGACCCTCCTGGAGCCGGCTTTCTGGTGGAGGCCGTCTATGTTCTGGGTGATCACGGCTTTGAGGAGGCCGGCTTCTTCCAGTTTGGCCAGGGCTATGTGGGCGGGGTTTGGCTTGCTCTCAAGGAGGGTTTTCCCCAGGGGGCGGAACCAGTCAAAGAAGCGCTGGGGGTTTAGCCTGAAGGCAGCCAGGGAAGCAACGGCCATCGGGTCCACCTTCTCCCACAGTCCCGTGCCCGGACTCCTGAAGTCGGGTATGCCCGATGGCGTGCTTATGCCCGCCCCCGTCAGGGCAACCACGTATTTTGACGAGAGGATTATCTCGGCAGCCCGCTCAATTTCCTTCAAAATGGCCTCCTTCCGGGTTTACTCCTTTTCCCTGATCGGTTCCACCTTGACCGCGCAGATTTTGTATTCGGGGATGCGGGCTACGGGATCCAGGGTGGCGTTGGTGAGGGCGTTGGCTGCCGCCTCCGCATAGTGGAAGGGGATGAAGACCACCCCCGGCTTTATCCTCTCGGTCAGCCGGACGGCAAGCTCTATGGAGCCGCGGCGGCTTGATACCCTCACCCTCTTAGCTCCGTCAAGCCCGATCTTCTCCGCATCGGCGGGGTT
>DAOUCW010000204.1:0-3276 GCA_034431695.1 Anaerolineae bacterium
CACCGGTCCCGGCAACTCCGACCCCCGTTCCGGCCACACCAACTCCCACCGTCCCGCCAACTCCTGCCCTCAAGGGCACTGTAACCCTCTGGCACGCCTGGAAGGAGAAGGAGATTGAGAGCCTGAACGAAGTGATAAAAGCCTTCCAGGCCAAGTATCCCGATGTGAAGTTTGACGTCCTCTACGTCCCCTTTGACGACCTGCGCGGCAAGTATGAGACCGCAGCTTCCACAGGTGGTGGTCCTGCCGTCCTCATCGGCGCTGCGGACTGGGGCCCGCCTTTCTATGATGCCAAGCTCGTGGCCGACCTCACCCCATTCCTCACCCCCGAATTCCTGAGCACGATCCAGGAAGCAGCCCTGGGCGCGGTCAAATACAAGGGTGCCATCATCGGCCTGCCGCAGACCATCAAGGGCGTGCTCATGTTCCGCAACAAGACCATCATCCCTGAAGCCCCCAAGACCTGGGAAGACCTGGTCGCAGCGGCTAAGGCCGCCACCAAGGGCGACGTGGTGGGCGCCGACCTTGAACGCGGCTTCTTCTTCTCCGCCGCTCACCTCCACGGCATCGGCGGCAAGCTGATGGAGGAGAACGGCGATCCAGCCTTCAACAACGAGAAGGGCGTGGAATGGGTCAAGCTCCTGGTTTCCTTCGCTGATGCCGGCCCCACCGAATACTACACCGATAACGACGTCAACCTCTTCAAGGCGGGCAAGGCTGGCATCATCATTGACGGCTCCTGGAACATGAGTGCCCTGGCCGAAGCCATCGGAGCAAACAACCTGGCCATTGACCCCTGGCCCAAATACAAGGACGGCCACCTCTCCGGCTACGTCCAGACCGAGAACATCTACCTCAACCCCAACGTAACGGGCGATGACCAGAAGGCTGCCGTGGCTTTCATCCTTTTCTTCCTCTCCCCCGAAGCCCAGACCATCCTGGCCGATCCCACGAAGGCTGCCCACATCCCCTCCGTGAAGGGTGTGGAGGTGAAGGATCCCCTCATGAAGCAGGCCATGGAAGCCTTCGCTCTGGGCACCCCCTTCCCCGTCATCCCCGAGATGAGCGCCTACTGGGCTCCGATGGACACCGCCCTCAAGTCCGTCTTTGACGAAGGAGCCGACCCGGCCGAGGCCCTGCAGAAGGCTTATGATAGCATAGTGGCCAAGATCAAAGAGATAAGAGGTGGCCAGTAAGACGCAGGCTAAAGGCTGAACTGCCAGGCAGTGCGGGTGGAGGGGGTGAATCCCTTTCCACCCGCATTTTTTAATCGGGGGTGAAGAGATGAGGCCGAAAGCCCTTTCCTCATGGTGGGAAGATTTCAAAAGGAGTTTGAAAGCTTCGCTGATACCCTGGCTCTACGTGGCCCCGGCGGGGCTGGTTATGCTGATCATCACCTTCTTCCCCCAGGTCTTTCAGGTATGGATGGCCTTCACCGACTTCCGCATCAAACACCTCCGTTTCAACCTCTTTGACCCCTCCACATGGGCGCAGTATGCCCCGCCCTTCGTGGGATTTGCCAACTTCTACAAGATCCTGACCAACCAGCTGGCGATAGAGAACTACAATTTCTGGCGCCTCCTCCTCTTCAATATAGTCTGGACGGTTACCAACGTCTTCTTCCACGTGGTCATTGGGGTAGGCATAGCCCTGGCCCTGAACAGCAAGGGCCTGATAGGGCGAAGGCTCTACCGGGCTATCTTCGTGCTGCCCTGGGCCCTTCCGGGTTACATAAGCGCCCTCACCTGGAAGAACATGTATGACCCCCGCTTCGGAGCCATAAACCAGCTCATCGGAGTCATAAACCAGCATCTGGGCACCAGCTTCCCGACCGATACGCGCTGGCTGGAAGTGGCCAAACCGCCGATAGGTGGACCCCTGAGTTTCCTGCCCCTCGCCTACTACTGTGTGCTCCTGGCCAACGTCTGGCTCGGATGGCCCTTCATGACGGTCGTAGCGACCGGCGCCCTCCAGGCCATACCCCAGGAACTCTACGAGGCCGCATCCATTGACGGCGCAAATAGCTGGCAGAAATTCTGGAACATAACCGTCCCCCTGATCCGTCCGGCCATGGTCCCGGCTATAATGCTGGGCACGATCTGGACCTTCAACCAGTTCAACGTGATTTACTTCATAAGCGGAGGGGGCCCTTTCGGGCGGACCGAGATACTGGTAACTCAGGCTTTCAAACTGGTCTACGAACAAAGGCTATACGGTGTGGCCGCTGCTTTCAGCCTCGTGGTTTTCTTCATCCTGCTCATCATAACCCTCATAAACAACCGGATAACAAGAGCGACGGAGGCTTACTATGCGTAGGCTCAATTTCAGAGGCATACTCAGACAGCTCGCCCTCCAGTTGTTCCTGCTGGCCGTTACAGCCTTCGTCATGTTCCCCATCCTGTGGATCGTTTCGCTGGCCCTTGACCCCCGCAACATTGACAAGCCGCTGGAACTGCGCCTGATACCCCCCGGCGCCTCATTCCACGCCTTCCGCAAGATAATCTTTGAGCCCTTCCGCCTCCTCTGCAAGAACCCTTCCGACCTCTCTACCTGCATGACTTTCCCCAAACTCCTGCTGAACAGCCTTCTGGTTTCCCTCGGGACGAGCGTTATCGCAGTCGTTCTGGGGGCTTCAGCCGCCTACGCCTTCTCCCGCTTCCAGTTCATCGGAAGACAGGCAGGCATGCTGGGCTTCATCGTCCTCCTAATGCTGCCTTCAGCCGCAACCCTGGCACCCCTCTACGTCCTGTTGAGCCAGATAAAAATTGGTGGGGAACCCCTGCGGGCCACCCTCCCCGGCCTCATGATAGCCTATGGCTCGGGGGCACTCCCCTTCTCCATCTGGAACCTGAAGGGATACTTTGACACAGTCCCGAGGGAGCTGGAAGAGGCTGCCCTCATAGACGGAGCCAGCCGCCTGGCGGTATTCCGCCACATCATAATACCCCTCTCTGCCCCTGCCATCGCTGTGACTATCCTCTTCGGCTTCATGAGCGGCTGGACCGAATTCGTCCTGGCCTGGACTTTCCTGGAGAACCCCAGCCGATTCACGCTGGCGATGGCCCTCAGGGCAATGCAGGGACAATTCGCTACCCCCTGGTCGGAGTTCGCGGCCCTCTCAATACTTATGAGCATCCCCGTGGTCCTGCTCTTCTTCGGCCTGCAGAGATACATCGTCTCCGGCCTATCCATGGGGGCAGTCAAAGGCTAAAGGAGGCAAATAATGGAACGGAGAGCTTCCTTTTTGCTCTTGCTGGCCCTGCTGCTGGCCAGCTG
>DAOUCW010000205.1:0-7691 GCA_034431695.1 Anaerolineae bacterium
CGTGAAACCAAGCAGTCGCAATCGGACCATAGTGGGATTGAAACCAGCAGAACGGTAGGAACGGTTGCGAGATTGCCCTTTCGTCGCAATCGGACCATAGTGGGATTGAAACGTTTCCGGGCTCACCTGGTGTCCAAGCACCAGGTCTCGTCGCAATCGGACCATAGTGGGATTGAAACGGCGATCCGGCAAAGGCGGTCAACGCTATCAGCAGAGTCGCAATCGGACCATAGTGGGATTGAAACTGGGGTGGGCTGGAAGGATGTGGCTCGCTATTTAGGTCGCAATCGGACCATAGTGGGATTGAAACCTCCCCCTCATTTCCACCTTTTCCTCACCGGTTTCGAGTCGCAATCGGACCATAGTGGGATTGAAACGGCCCTGTAGTTGCAGGCCTCCATCACCGTACGGGCGTCGCAATCGGACCATAGTGGGATTGAAACTTGCGTTTATTGTAAAATCCCTCCTCCGGAGGGCTTCGTCGCAATCGGACCATAGTGGGATTGAAACCCCCACATTTTACAACTGTCCGATGCGGATACCGGCGTGTCGCAATCGGACCATAGTGGGATTGAAACCGAGCGGAGAAGTTAACTGCCATGTAATAAAGCCTAAAGTCGCAATCGGACCATAGTGGGATTGAAACCGCATTCATGACATAAAAATTCGTGCGTGCACGAAGTCGCAATCGGACCATAGTGGGATTGAAACCTGCCCAACCCAGTCAAGTAATTCATTCTGTTGTAATAGTCGCAATCGGACCATAGTGGGATTGAAACTTTAGTTTGTTTCAATCCCAATCTCCCTAAGTAGAAGTCGCAATCGGACCATAGTGGGATTGAAACTTATTTCTTTCATCACTCCTCCTCCTTTATCTTTATCGTCGCAATCGGACCATAGTGGGATTGAAACGAAAATACGCATTGCGAATTCTATGCCTTCTGTGAACGTCGCAATCGGACCATAGTGGGATTGAAACATATCACCCTGCACGCAGCCCAATATCTGGGTTTTTCTGTCGCAATCGGACCATAGTGGGATTGAAACCGGCTCTCCAGGCCGTCCCATTAGTCCGCTCTGGCACCCGTCGCAATCGGACCGTAGTGGGATTGAAACGAACTCTGCTTGTAGCCGATAGTGCAGCACCTCATAGTCGCAATCGGACCATAGTGGGATTGAAGCGGAGGCAGGATGGGGCAGAGGAAAATCCCCGGTATGCTCTATATCCTCGTTTCCTTCATCCCCTGGATCGCCTACTGGGTCCTGAGCGGGATGGGGGAAAGGGCGGGAGTAGCCGCAGCCCTCGCAATCACCCTGGCCCTGATTTTACCCCAGCTCCGCCGGAAGGAGCTCAACCCGATGGACCTGACTTCGCTCCTCTACTTCGCACTGGCTAACATCTTCACTTTCGGGTTAGGGATGGACGTTTTCGTGGAGAAAAGCGGTTTCCTGGGCTATGCCGCCCTCTCCCTCATGGCCCTCTTATCCCTGGCCATCAGGCAGCCTTACACCCTGCAGGTCTCCAGAAGGGATTACCCGGAAGTTTACTGGAAAGATCCGACTTTCCTGACGGTGAACAACGTAATCACGGGAGTATGGGCAGCCATCTTCCTGGCCAACGCCGCCCTCTTCCTCGCGCTGAGGCCTCCCCTCACCATCATCCTCTCCAACATCGCCATCGCCATCGGGATAGCTTTTTCCATCATCTTCCCCCTGAAGGCTCCGGCCTACTTCGCTTCAAGGGAGTTCAGGAAATTTGACTGGAAGCCCGAGGTCAACCTCAGGAGGCCGAAGGGCGAGGACGAAGCCGACGTTATCATCGTGGGAGCCGGGATCGGAGGGCTGACGTGCGGAGCGCTGCTGGCCAGAAGGGGGTTCAGAGTCCTCGTGCTGGAGCAGCACTACCAGGTCGGAGGATTCTGCTCGTCCTTCAAAAGGAAGGGGTTTGTCTTCAACACCGGCGTTTCGGACGTGAGTGGGCTGTGGGAAAATGGCCCGGTGGCCCGCCTCCTCAAGGAGTTAGACCTGGACAGGGACGAATTCTTCGTCAAAAACACCATCCGCTACATCTTCAGGGGCCAGGAGATTGAAGCCCGGAGCCTGGAAGAATTTGAGGGCAGGCTCGCCTCCCTCTTCCCGGAAGAGAAGGAGAACCTCAGTGCTTTCTTCACCGAGGCCAGGCAGGCCTATGAAGAATGCTACAGGGAGGCCGATCTCTACGGAACCCCACTCCCCGCCGAGCTCATCGTCAGGGTGCTGGGGGAGAAGGCGCTCCTGGATTACCCGAAGGAGCACCCCCACTTCTACGACTGGATGAACAGGACCTTCAGGCAGAAACTTGACGAGCACTTCCGGAGCGAGGAGCTGAAAAGGTTGCTCTGCGCCCTCACAGGCTACGTCGGAGCCGATGCTGAGAAAATTCCCGCCAGCAGTGCCCTCACGGCCGTGGTCTCCTATTACCTTTACGGAGGATATTTCCCCCGGGGCGGGGCCCGGAAGTTCGCCGATGCTCTGAAATCAACCATTGAGAAATGCGGAGGCACGGTGCTCCTCAGGCACAGGGTGGAGAAGATCCTGGTGGAGGGAGGGAAGGTCCGGGGCGTCAAGGCTGCCGGAAAGACCTTCAGGGTTCCCATCGTGGTGGCGAACGCCAACGCCAGGACCACCTTCCTGGAACTTGTGGGGAGGGAGCACCTGGAGCCGGAGTTCCTCTCCTACATTGAAAGCCTGAAGATGTCACCCTCGGCCTTTGCGGTCTTCGTGGGGGTGGATGCGGATCTGGAGGGCTATCCCAGCATCATCGTGGACCTGGACGACGGCTTCTACGCCACCGTCAACTCCAGCGCCGACCCTTCCCTGGCCCCCGAGGGCAAGGCGAGCCTGACGCTCCTCAAGCTGGCATACGCCAGGGATTTCCCCGAGAGGGGAACCGAGGAATACAAACGCATCAAGTGGGAGCTTGCCGGGGACCTCGTGAGGAAGGCGGAGAAGGTCTTCCCCGACCTGAGCAGGAAAATTGTGGTGCAGGATGCGGCCACTCCCAGGACTTTTGAGCGCTACACTTCAATGCCGGAAGGCGCCATCTACGCCTTTGACCAGTCCACTGAGACCAGGAGGCCCTACTTCAAGACGCCCATCCGGGGCCTTTACCTGGCCAGCGCTTCCACCTTCCCCGGCGGAGGAGTGGAGGCAGTCGTGATAGCTGGGACCATCTGCGCAAACGATATATGCGGGTGGGCAAGATAGCTCAAAGCTACTTTCTGAGGTAGGGGATGGTCTGGGGGCCTTCGGGGAGGATGCACACCCTGGCCCCGGGGCCGTATCGGGCCAGAAGCTCCTGCAGCGTCTCCTCTATGGACTCGCACGGCTTCAGAAGGGCTTCCCTTATCTGGCTTTCCGTCAGGTATGAGCTTTTGACGTAGACGTCGGCTTTCAACTGGATGAGAGCCTGGATCTGGGCTTCCCACTGGTCCTGAACCAGGAAGCCGGGCCGCCGGATTATCTCCAGAAGCTCGGCCGGAGAAGAGGCCATCTTCAGGATGTTCCTGTATTCCCCGTGGTCCGGGATACCATCGCGGCACTCGGCGGCAATTATTATGCTCCCCCCTTCCCTGACCACCCTGGCCGCTGCCGACATCCCTTTCACCGCCTGGTAGAGGTTTATGTCAAGCGGGTAGCCGGAGTTGGTGGTTATGACGATGTCAAAGGGTTCTTCCACCTCCACCATGGCCGCGGATGCGGCGAACTTCACCCCCCTGGCGTGGGCTTCCCAAACGTTGCCGGCGAACACCCCCGTTATTTGCTTCTCCCGGTTCAGGGTGACATTGACCAGGAAGGTGGGCTCGGTCTGTGCGGCCACTTCCCTTATCTCCTCCCAGATGGGATTGCCCTCCGTTATCCCCCAGGTAGCCCCAGGGTGGTCAATCATTTCGGCCCCGTGATTCATCAGGATTGTCTCAAGGCCTGCTATCCCCGGAAGCACGGCTTTTGGTCCCCCGGAAAAGCCCGCGAAGAAGTGGGGTTCAATGAAGCCGGTGAGGATCCTGACCGAAGCCTCCATGTAAGCTCTATTTACCCATGCCGGATGTCCGAAGCTCGTTTCGCCCAGATACTGGAGGGAAGATCTGTCCTGGCAGTCGTGCTGGATGATGGTGTAATTTGAGACGATCTCCGGCCCCAGCATCTCCTCCAGTTCCTGGCGGGTCTGAGGGCGGTGGGTTCCCAGGGCATTTATGAGCACTATGTTCTCCCTTGGGACGTGGGAGAGCTCTTCCAGGATGAGCGGGATGACCTTCCGGTTCGGCATCGGGCGGGTTATATCGCTGAAGACTATCGCCACCGAATCCGAAGGGCGGACAAGCTCCCTCAGAGGGGGAGAGGCTATGGGCTCCCTCAGGGCCTTCCGGATGGCCCCTTCCTCGTCCGGGAGGCCAGGGATGAACCTGGGCTCTATTACCTCAACCTCCAGGTCATCGGGGATTTCCACCCACAGGCCCTCTTTACCGTAAGCCAGGCGGATCCTCACGTCTCCCTCTCCCTGATCCTGGCCACAGCAGCTTTTATCGCATCCACTATCTGGTAGTATCCGGTGCAGCGGCAGAGGTTACCGGCGATGGCCTCCTTGATTTCCTCTTCCGAGGGATCCGGATTTCGGTCCAGCAGGGCCTTGGCGGACATGATGAAGCCAGGGGTGCAGTATCCGCACTGGGCAGCGAAATGCTCTATGAAGGCTTCCTGGATTGGGTGCAGTTTTTCGCCATCGGAAAGGCCCTCAATGGTTTCAACCCTCGCCCCATCCACTTTCATGGCGGGGTAAATGCACGAGGTGACGGCTTTTCCGTCCACGATCACGGTGCAGGCTCCGCATTCCCCTTCCTCGCACCCGATCTTCGTCCCCGTGAGGCCGAGCCTTTCCCTCAGCACGAAGGCCAGGGTTTCAAAGGGCTGGATTTCAACGGTCTGCTCTTTCCCGTTCAGGATGAAGGTGATCCTGGGCATAATCTTCACCTCCTTCTGGGATATCTCGCCCCGCACAGACCCCTCCTCGTGGGGGCACCCATGCTGACCGCTTGAACAACTCTGGCCCCTCCCGGCGGGGGGAAGAAGGAAGGGGATAGTCCCCCCGGGGAGAGCCCTGAAAGTGCACCTCCTACTTCGGCTTAAGGATTAAGGTTGCTTCGGCGTAACGCTTGACCTGGTCCTTGCTCCAGAGCATCGGGTGGTATTCGCCCTTGGCCCACTTCATTATGAAGTCTCCGTAGTGGGGGTGATAGGGATGGCCGGACTGGCCGGTGGTGTGGATGGAGAGGGAGTTATCCCATGCCCCTGCATCTATTATCTGCCGGTATGAAGGAAGCACCATCACCTCAAAGGGGTTCCTGGGGTCGTAGAGGTTGTTGTTCACAGTTTCGGAGCTTCCGCTCACGGGCACGGGGCCACGGTTGAAGAGGTTCTCAATGAGCTTAACCCCCGATTTCCCCAGAGTCTCGTTCCGGAAGAAGGCCTGGTGGACCCTGCCCCACTGCCATTTGCTCATATCCTTGCCCAACCGCTTGGTGAGATCGTCAACGGCCTCCTTGAGGGACTTGAGCAGGATTTCATCCCTGGTCTCAGGGCTGGGGGTGTAGATGTTATCATACCAGGGAGACTGGGGGTCGGCTAAGATGGAAGCCAGGACCTGCATCGTGAGGGATTCGGTCCCCAGGAAGGCGTTGAAAGCTTTCTCGCCGAATTCATCGCCCAGGATGTTCCGGAGGAGCTTCAGCCTCACCGTCTCAAAGATGGTGGGTCCGACCGAATCCGGCTCAGCACGGCGATCCCAGTTCTTCAGGATCTCCAGGGCTTCTTTCAGGCGCGGGTCGTCCGGGGAAAGGGCGAGGAGGTGGGGGATTACCTCGTCGGCGTGGAGGACGTAGGAGTCCATGTGCATGGCTTTGAAGTCCTCAATGCTGAGCTTGTCCTTTGAAGTAATGAGGGTGACTATGCGCTGAGCGCGGTAGCCGCGGTTCCAGTCGCGGGCGATGAAGTGGGGGAAGTCGGGCTTGACCACAGCGTTGTTGGCAGTGACCACGTAGCCTTCAGGCGGGTTGAAGGTGCGGGGCAACTCATCAAAGGGGATGTAGCCGACCCACTCGTATTCGCTGTTCCACCCGGGCACGGGCATTGAGCCATCGCCTTTCTTGCGGATGGGGACCTTGCCCGGCATCTGGTAACCTATGTTGCCGTCGGCATCGGCATAGACGAAGTTCTGGCTCGGGGCATCCCAGTAGCGGAGGGCTTCTCTGAATTCCTCCCAGTTGCGAGCTTTGTTCAGGAGGAGGACCGATTTCATGATGGTGCCGGGCTCGAGGGCCGTCCAGCGGAAGGCCAGCGGCTGCCATCCATAGGCCCAGGCTTCCTCGGTCCCGCCGGCCACATCGTTGATTATGGGGCCGTGACGGGTTATCCGGACCCGCACCCTGACCGGCTCATCCTTCCCCCTGACCTTTATCTCCTCCCAGATGATCTGCATGTTCTCCCATCTGCCATCAACTTCATACTGGTCGGGGTTCTCGGGGTTTATGCGCTCCACGTAGAGGTCCTGGACATCGGGGTTGACGTTGGTGACGCCCCAGGCGATGCGGTCGTTGTGGCCGATTATGACACCAGGACATCCGGCGAAGGATGCTCCAACCACGTTGTAGGGGCATTCCTCGCTCACTGGCTCGCAGTGGAGGCCGACTTCATACCAGATTGAGGGCATCTGGATCCCCAGGTGGGGGTCGTTGGCCAGGAGGGGGCGGCCCGTGGTGGTGCGTTTCCCGGATACCACCCAGTTGTTGCTGCCGATGCCCGGACCCATGCCCAGGATTTCCAGGGCTTCCCACGGTATGCTTTCAATGGTGGCATCGGTCAGGGGGATCGCCGCTTCAGAGGCCGATGAAGAAGGTCCGGTCTCGGGGTGGGGGACTATAACCGGGCGGTCGGGAGGGTATGGGAGATCAATGTCCTTGAGGCGGCTGGAGCCAACCCTGTTCCTTAGCATCGCTCTGAAGATCTCGTTCTTCCAGTTCCCTCCCAGGTTCCAGGCCATCACTTTTGCCCAGGTGAGGGTGTTGTAAGGGGTCCAGGGTTCGGGCTCGAACTTCGCCCCGATGAGGCCCAGGATGGTGAATTCCAGGCCCAGCCTGCCCCTGTTCTCCTTGAGGTAAGCGTTGACCCCCTCGGCGTAGGCTTCAAGGGCGGCTTTGACTTCGGGATCGAGCTGCTCAAGTTCCTTTGCGGCTGTCCTGTGCCAGCCGAGGGTTCGGATGAACCGGTCTATGCTGAGGGTTGCCTCGCCGAAGATTTCCGAAAGCCGCCCACTCCCTATTCTCCGCCAGTATTCCATCTGCCAGAAGCGGTCCTGCGCGTGGACGTAGCCCTGGGCGAAGAAGAGGTCGTGGGCATTGGAAGCGTAGATGTGAGGCACCCCCCATTTATCCCTTACGATGGTTACGGGGGCTTTGAGCCCTTCCAGGGTTATGGTTCCGCTCGTCTTAGGCCAGGGCCTGCGGATCGTGTAATAGAGGAAGCCTGAGAGGGCCAGCCCCAGTATGACGATTACGGCCACAATGATGGTTACGATTTTAGCTGCTTTGCTCACAGCACCCTCCTTTGGGCTTTGATTTCGTCAATGGAATCGGCTGCCTGGGGCCCGCTCCGCCCCCGGC
>DAOUCW010000206.1:0-1573 GCA_034431695.1 Anaerolineae bacterium
GCCCTCGGCTACGGGAGCTGCTGGGTCGGGGCCTTTGATGAGGCGGAGGCCGCCGCCGTCCTCAACCTCCCATCGGGTTTCCGGCCGGTGGCCATAATACCGATAGGAAAACCGGGTCGCGAACCATCAGCCCGCACTACCAGACGCCCCCTGGAAGAAGTATGCACTTTCATCCCTTGAAAGCCTGTGATATAATCCCCTCCCGAGGAGGGAAACCTTGAGGACCCTTCCGGTGGGGAAGCTGGACCCGGAACTCTTCAATTACCTGCTGACGAAATACACCTTCTCCGATGAGAGGGTCGTGGTGGGAGCCCGCTTCGGCGAAGACGCCGCCGTCATTGATATGGGCGACCGCTACCTGGTGGTGAAGAGCGATCCCATTACCTTCGCCACAGACCTCATAGGCTGGTATGCCGTCAACGTCAACGCCAACGATGTCGCTTCAATGGGGGCAAGGCCCAGGTGGATGCTCTGCACCTTCCTCCTGCCCGAAGGCAAAACTACCCCTGAGCTGGCCGAAACCATCTTCGCCCAGACCGCCCAGGCGGCCCGCAGCCTGGGCATAGCTGTGATCGGCGGCCACACCGAGGTCACCTACGGCCTCGACAGGCCAATAGTGGTGGGCCACATGCTCGGGGAAGTGAGCAAGGAGAAGCTCGTGACCTCCTCCGGAGCACGCCCCGGAGATGACATCGTCCTGG
Organism: Anaerolineae bacterium; assembly: GCA_034431695.1. Lineage (GTDB taxonomy): Bacteria > Chloroflexota > Anaerolineae > SpSt-600 > SpSt-600 > SpSt-600. The sequence goes on from DAOUCW010000206.1 coordinate 702, forward strand.
TCAAAGGCATACCTGTTGAGGGGACCTCAATAATCGCCAGGGAAAAGGAGCAGGACCTCCGCCTCAGGGGCTACGATGAAACCTTCATTGAAAGGGCCAAAAACTACCTGTTTGACCCCGGGATAAGCGTGGTGGAGGCAGCCCTCCTCGCCGTGGACACCGTCCCGATCCATTCCATGCACGATCCGACCGAAGGTGGGCTGGCCATGGGCCTCTACGAAATGGCCGAAGCCTCAGGGGTAGGCCTCATCGTGAACGAAGAGGCCGTTGAAGTCCTGCCCGAGGGGCAAATCCTCTGCCGGGAATTCGGCCTTGACCCCATGGGGACTATAGCTTCAGGCGCTCTGATCATAACCCTCGCCCCCGAACACACCCCGATCCTCATGGAAGCATTCCGAAGCCGGGGGATAAAGAGCACCGTGATTGGTCGGGTCCTGCCCCTTGAGGAAGGGCGGTGGGTTCGGAAGGATGGCGAACTCAGACCCCTCAGTCTTTTCCCTCAGGATGAAATAACCAGGATATTCTGAGCAGGGGGTGAAATGCAGCGCGAGGAACAGGTCGTTTACAGATACCTGAGGACCAAGAAGAAGTTTCCCAACATCTGGTGCGCAGGGTGCGGCAACGGGATAGTGATGGGTGCCCTCATCCGGGCCATTGACCGGATAGGGTTGTCCAAAGATGAGGTGGCGGTGATCTCAGGCATAGGGTGCTCGGGGAGGATGTCCGTCTACCTTGACTTCAACACCCTGCACACCACACACGGCAGGGCACTGACCTTCGCCACCGGGCTCAAGCTCGCCCGCCCTGACCTCAAAGTTATCGTGGTCATGGGCGATGGGGATGCCCTGGCCATAGGGGGAAACCACTTCATC
>DAOUCW010000207.1:0-2303 GCA_034431695.1 Anaerolineae bacterium
TCCCACGAAGGTCTCGCCATCCTCAACCCGTCCCGAACTGACGGTCTCCGGCGTCGCCGAGGCCTGGAACGATGTATCCGGCCGGGGGATCGCCTGGCTTCTGGGGTTCCGGGGTGAGGTATTTGTCAACGGCGGCCACGAAGACATCTATATCGGGGTGAGCCTGGTTCAGCCTCTCAAGTCCTTCCGGTGCAGCTATGACCCCGACGAATTTTATCCTCGGGACCCCAATGTTTTTGAGGAGGGTCCCGGCCATCACGGCCGAACCGCCGGTGGCCAGCATCGGGTCCAGTATTATGGCCACCTGAGCCGTAGCTTTCTCCGGAAGGTGTGTGTAATACTCAATGGGGGCCAGGGTCTTGTGGTCCCTGTATATGCCTATGTGCCATACCTGAGCTCGCGGGATAAGTTCCAGGGCTGGCTCTATCATCCCGAGGCCGGCCCGGAGGATCGGGCAGAAAGCGATCTCTTCAGTGATGCGGACCCCCACTGCTGAACCCAGAGGGGTGGTAACGGGCTTTTCCTCCACCCTGAGGTCCCTGGTGGCCTCGTAGAGGAGGAGCCAGGTTATTTCCTTGAGCAGCTCGCGGAACCGCTTCGGCTCGGTGTTCACATCCCTCATCAGGGTCAGTTTATGCAGGATAAGGGGATGGTTGGAAACATAAACCTGACCCATTTTTCCTCCTCTGGCTTGAGGTTGGCTCTATTCTACCATGTCATGGGATTGCCGTCAAAGGGACTTGCGTCCGGCACCGATGTGTGCTAAACTTATAGAGGCCAGCCACTAAAAATCGTGGTCATCCTTACAGAAGGGCCAAACATATAGTGCCTTATGTAAAGGAGAGGGGATGCTCAGGTGTCCCTACTGCGGAAGCACTGAGTCCAGGGTGATTGATACCCGCCACAGTCCCAAGGGCATACGGAGGCGGAGGCTCTGCAAGAATTGCGGAAAGCGGTTCACCTCCTATGAAACCGTCATCGCCACCCCCCTCGTGGTGAAGAGGGATGGCCGGAGGGAGGAGTTTGACCGGGAGAAGCTCCTGGCCGGAATCCGAAAGGCCTGCGCCAAGAGACCAATCCCCTTTGAGGCCATTGAGAGCCTCGTTGATGAGATTGAGGACAGGATCCGGGCTATGGGCAAGGTTGAGGTTCCGAGCCGCCTCATAGGCCAGATGGTCCTGGAGAAGCTCAAGGAGCTGGACCAGGTAGCCTACATTCGCTTCGCCTCGGTCTATCTGCCCCTGGAGGATCTGGAAAGCCTCAAGAGGGAAATTGAGAAGCTCCTGGGGGAAGAATAATGGTGAAGGTTAACCTGGAACTTTGCTCATACTGCGGAGGGTGCGTTAGTCTCTGCCCCCGGAAGGCCCTTTCCCTGGCCGAAACGAGGCTCCTGGTAAGCGAGGCCTGCAACGATTGCGGCATCTGCGTCAGGGCCTGCCCGGCCGGCGCCCTCTCCGTTCCCAAGGTCCTCCCCGGTGCGATCCATCCACCTGTCGCTTCCCGCTACGATGTGGTGGTCATTGGCGCGGGGCCTGCCGGATCCATGGCTGCCCTCCACGCCGCCCGAAATGGGGCCTCCGTGCTCCTGGTGGAGAAGCGCCAGGAAATAGGAAGCCCTGTCCGCTGCGCAGAGGGGATCTCCGCCGAAGCGCTGCGGAGGTTCTTCGAGCCATCCCCAGTGTTCATAGCCTCCACCATCACCGGAGCCAGTTTCTACATACAGGACGGGAAGACCTTCACGCTGTGGAAATCCTTCAGGGCGGGAGAAGGCTTCATCTTAGAGCGCAGGGTCTTCGACCGCTTTCTGGCCGAAGAGGCGGCGAAAGCTGGCGCCAGGGTCCTGGTCAAATCCCCCGCTTCCGGCCTCGTCGTGGATGGGGGGCAGGTGAGAGGCGTCAGGGTGAAGATAGCGGGCGAGGAAAAAGAGATAGAGGCGAAGGTGGTGATAGCCGCCGACGGTGTTGAATCGGAGGTGGGACGATGGGCCGGGATTGACACCACTCTGCCGCCGAAGGAAGCCATCTCCTGCGCCCAGTTCCTCCTCTCGGGGATAGATGTGGATCCGTCCGTCACCCTCTACTACCTTACTCCCGAATTTGCTCCCGGCGGATATGCCTGGGTCTTCCCCAAGGGGGAGGGCAGAGCCAATGTGGGCCTCGGGGTGCAGGCCAATCTGGCTGTAGAACCTGCGGTCAACTACCTGGTGAGATTCATTGAATCCATCCCGGCCTTAGCCAGAGGAAGCCCCGTTACCCTGATCACCGGTATGGTCCCGCTGCGCCCCCTGGAGACCATAGTGAGGC